>JBILPY010000065.1:0-13204 GCA_044373575.1 Prosthecobacter sp.
GGTGCGCAGCGGCGTGTTCTTGTTCAAGTTCTGGTTTTCCGTCAGCCGTGACGAGCAGCGCCGGCGTTTCAAGGAGCGCAAGGCCCACCCCTTGAAGCAATGGAAACTCAGCCCGGTCGATCTGGCATCCCTCGACAAATGGGACTCCTACACCAAAGCCAAGGAGGCCATGTTCATGCACTGCGACACCTCCGATGCGCCCTGGACCGTCATCAAGTCAGACTGCAAGAAGCGTGCCCGACTCAATGTCATGCGTTATTTCCTCCACCGGCTGCCTTACACCAATGGGAACATCGACCGCATCGGCCCCGTGGATCCGCTCATCGTGGGCCGTCCGTCCTTGGTGCCGTGCCGGGGAGATGACATGCTCGCCAGCGCTGGAAATGGCTAGGCCCTGCCGGCCGAACAAAACCTGCCCGCAAGTGAGCAAGCAGCGGTGAGTTCGCAGTGCGTTCTCGTGGCAAACTGAAGGTTCATGAAACCCATCGAAATTCTTCTCCTTTCCCAGTCAGACATCATCCAGCTCGACCTGAGTCCCGATGACGTGCTCGGCGCGGTGGAGCAAGCCATGCGCGAGCATTCCGCTGGCAGCTATGAGATGCATCCGAAGATCGGTGTGCATCCCACTGGCACTGACCCAGACAATTTCATCCACGCAATGCCCGCTTACTTGAAGCAGCTTGGAGCCTGCGGATTGAAATGGGTGGGCGGCTTCGCCAAAAATCCGCCGCATGGCCTGCCCAATGTCACCGGCATCCAGATCTGCAATGACGTGGACACCGGCATCCCGCTCGCCATCATGGACTGCGCCTACCTCACCGGACTGCGCACCGCCGCCGTGAGCACCGTCATCGCTCGCCGCTGTGCCCGTGCCGATGCCACCGAGTTGGCACTGCTCGGCTGCGGATTCCAGGGCGGCATGCACCTGCGCTTCCTGCTTCATGCTCTGCCCGGCATTCAGCGCGTGCGTCTCTACGATGTGCGGCCTGGAGCTGCCGCCGATCTCGCTGCACGCAGTCGTGAGAGTACCGGCTTCACTGGAGAACTGCTGACCTGTGACACCGCGCAGGCCGCGCTGGAGGGCGCACACGTCATCTCCACTTGCACCAATGGCGACGAGCAAATCATCCGCCCTGAATGGTTTCGGGCAGGCACCTTCGGTGTCGGCATCGAGGGTGGCTGCGCCTACACCGCCGAGGCGCTGCATCAGGCCGACAAGTTCATCGTCGATGACATCCCGCTGGTGGAATACTTCCAGAAAATCTCTATCGGACGCAAGAACGATCGCGGCGAAGACAACCCCGAGTTCGCCGGCGGCATCCCGCCCGTGCATTCCACCATTGGCGACATCGTGGCCGGTAAAAAGAGCGCACGAGACAGCGACGCCGAGCGCATCATCGCCATCCCCATCGGCATGGCCATCTGCGACATCGCACTCGGCCATCTCACCCTCGCCCGAGCCCGCGAGAAAGGCGCCGGGCAGACTTTCCGGTTGAGCTAGCCCCATGCTGCCGGCTCGAATGCTTGGAGCTTATTTCGAGATTTTCAGCGTAGCGAGGAAGGCCACGAGATCGCGCATCTCGCGGATGGTCAGAAGTTGCTTCATGGGTGGCATGACGCCGATGGCTTCCGCCGTTTCGCACATTTGGGTGCCGGTGCTTCCGTTGGTTAGTTCAAGCATCTGGATGCCATAGCCGGGCGCGACCTTGGCACCTGGGTCGAGCATGGACTCCAGAAGCTCGGCGGGGGTGAGTCGAGTGGCGACGCCTTCGAGCGAGGGGCCGACTTGCTGGTCGGCTCGCTTTAAGGCATGGCATTTGGAACACATGGCGGCGGAGTGGCCGAGAAAGAGAGATTTCCCGCGCTCCGCATCGCCGCCTTCGAGGGCGATGGAAGGCTCGCCGAGTGGCTCCTGCGTTTTGGCGACGTCGTCATAGGCGGCGAGGGGATTAGCGAGTGGCTTGTCCTTCTTCGAAGCGGCTCGTGCGGCCTCGATCCATCGAGTTGGATGGCGGCGGCTACATTTCCAGCGCGCCGACTTTCGACCAATGCCCGCAGGGCGGCCGCACTCTTGGGAATGCGCTTCAAAAGCTCAAGTGCCCCCTGGAGCTGGCGCGTGTTTTGGCTGCTGTTCAACGTTTGCATCACATACTCGCGCACTTCATTGGTCTTCAGCCCGCGGCCGAGCAAGTGATTCGCGGCGGTCATGCTCAGGCCGTGCTTGGTGCCCGTGAGGGCGGTCACGGCGACTTCACCCGCACCCTCGGGACGTTGCTTTTGCAGCCAACGAAACCAGGCGAAGCGCAGCGGAATAGGGGTGGAGTCGGCGAGGATGGCTGCAGCGGCACTGGCGATGCCTTCTTCCGTGGCTTTCATGCCGGAGAATAAGGCGATGGCGTGTTCTGCGATCTCGGTGTGGCGGTCGCTCGCCAGCGACATGATGTGCGGAACGAGCTCGGCTTCGATGTTATCAGCAAAAAAGGCAGGCACAGGAAAATAGCGGCCATCCACGGGATCGAGCGCCGTTTGGGCCGACCAAGAGGCGAGCACATCAACCGCCATGAGGCGCTCCGTTTGTCGCTCGTGGTCCAATGCGGTCAAAAAGCCGTGATGCGTGAAACGGCCTTGCGGATGCTTTTCAAAGGTCTGCGCATCCGCAGCATCGTAGATGGCAAGCACGGCATCGCTCATCACTTGTGGCGATGAGTCATTCAGGAAACTCAGCAGCTCTTTGGCAGCTCCAAGACGGCGCAAAGCCACCACGGCTTCGGATGCGTGCGAGGATAGCTGCTGCAACTCCGCCGGAATGGCCGCACCCATCAGCCCAACGACGCCTGCCTCACGCAGCACGGGAATGGTGTTCGGAGCGTCTTGAATCATCGCGAGCAGGCCAGGAGTCGCGGAGGAGACATTCAGTTTGCCGCAGGAGATAGCCGCGAACATTTTAACTCGTGGCGAACGGTGGCCCAGCAGTGCAACAGCCAGCTTTGGCTCGCCTCTCACGTCGCCGATGTATCGGGCGAGTTGAGCCTGAAGCTCATCATCGGAAGACCCGCCGAGTTGCTCGACAACTTCTGCGTCCTAACGCTTCAACTGCGTCAGTCCCCACAAGCCATGGATGCGTGCCAGTTGGGATGCCTTCTCATCCAAAGCGATGCGCTTGAGCACTTCGGCTGCCATTCGTTCCGCCAGCTCATCTTGAGCAGCTGCTCGCAGACGCCGGTCTTCATGACCGAGCAACTGCGCCAGTTCCTCCATGCTCCGTTTTCCAAAACCCTGAGCGAGCATCGTTTCGACCTCGCCACGTTTCTAATTCGGATCACGCAGCACCCATAGCGGCGGTCTGCCTTGCGGCGATCCCACAGCACGAAGTAAAGTCCACCGTTCGGCGCAAAGGTGGAAGCGAGAACCTGCTGGCCCAGCCCACCCACCACCATGTCCTCGCCCTCGCGGCGAAACGACGCGCCATCCGCCACCATCTTGAAGGCACGGATGGCCCTCATTCCACCGAGGAAAAATGCCGGTGATACTTGCCACCGAGCGCCTGTCCGGACTAGTAGGAGAACGAGGTCGGCGTATTCCAACTGTTCTCGATGGGCCGCAGGAAGTGCGAGGGCTGCCCGCTGTGCAGCGGCTTCCACTTCACCTCGGCGAGCCACGGATTATACAAATCCTTCCCTCGATCATCCACGCCTACCCCATGAGCCGACGCGGCAGTCCTTTCGCATCGGACAGCGCCGGTGCGGCGACGAGTCCATTCAGACCCTGCAACACGTCGCTTTGCATTTTTCTCTGGGCGAGTCCTTCACGACCCACTTCTTTCAGCGCCCCATCAGCAGCTCCAAGGGAAAGCGTTAGAGCACCCAGCAGCGCGGAAAAGAGCGTGGTCTTGCGGATGTTCATAGCGAGGAAAAAACTTGCGAAGTGAACCATGGTTCTGTGCCACTTCGTAAAGTCAGTTAACGTTCGGATGCGAAGACTTGGCAGACATCTTTTGGAATTAATCGGACATCCAGCGTCAACTCTGACACTCGACACTTTGACCAACCAGCAACCCATAAGCCTACCAGCACATGCATGCTGGGCTTATCGAAGCTCATCCTCCGGCTTCGATGAGGTTCAGCGTAAAGCTGCGGAAGTTTTTCACGCGATGGAAGGTGGTGTGATCGGTATTGTTCTGGTTCGGCGCTTTGATGCTGCTGCGGCTTATGAATGTATGTGCTGAACCTCCAGCGCTGAATGCTTTTCATCTCTGAGGACGCCCGACTTGGGACAATCGCGGCACAGCTTTCGTGAGCTTGTGTGATGCAATCGTGGTTCGCCTGCGGCAGTATGCTGATCGTGAACCCACGCTATATCGCTGAAACCAACAAAACTCCGGCCCAAGCCGTGACCTTTCTCGAAGCTTCGGTCAAACAGCACGGCTACGGCGTGTTGCACACTTACGACCTCAAACAAACCCTCGCGAGCAAAGGCTTCGACCTGCCGAACGCCTGCCACATCCTCGAAGTCTGCAATCCCAAGCAAGCCGCCGCCGTGCTCACTGCCGACATGGGCATGAACATTGCGCTGCCATGCCGAATCTCCGTCTATCAAGACGGCGGCAAGACCTTGATCGGCATGATGCGACCCTCGGCATTGCTCGCTTCACTGTCCGAGTCCGCCGAGCTGAAAACCATTGCCGAACAGGTGGAGAAAGATACCATCGCCATCATCGAAGCAGCGAAGTGAACTCCAAAATCATGCTCTGGACCCTCGTCATCATCGCCGCCGTCGTCGGCCTCTGGTATTGGTTTGAAGGCGGCTGGGATCGTGGCCTCTTCAAAGCCGTGCCGGGCTGTATATGCAAGAATCTAAACGCCGATCAGGCGAATGCGTGGCTGCATGAGCATCCCGAGACGCAGGTGCTTGATGTGCGCTCTAAAGGTGAATTCGACGGCGGTGCGCTGCCGAAGGCCGTGAACATCTCCATCGGCGATGAAGGTTTCGAAACCAAGGTCGCCACCCTCGATAGAGCAAAGCCTGTCCTCGTTTACTGCGCCGGTGGTTTCCGCAGCCGCAAAGCCGTCGCGAAGCTCAAGGGTCTCGGTTTCAAGAACATCCAGCATATTCACCGCGGCTATATGTCGTGGAAACCCGATAACCAGCCATGACAACACGCCTCACCATCCTTCTCTACCTTCTCGCCAGCCTCGCGTTCGCTCAAGACGCGAGCGTCAAACCGGGCATCAACGACAAATTTCTCGACCCAAAGCTCAACGTCGAGGAATGGACGAAGAAGTTTGAAACCGAGAGCCGCGAGATCTTCCACCAGCGGGAGAAAATCGTCGCCGCAGCCGGATTGAAGCCGGGCATGGTCATGGCGGACATCGGCGCGGGCACAGGGCTGTTCACGCTGCACTTTGCGCAGGCCGTCGGCGCAAACGGTAAGGTCTATGCCGTCGAGATCGCGAAGAATTTCCTGGAGCATATCAAGGCCCGTGCTTCCAAAGCGAGTGCCTCGAATGTGCAGACGATTCTCTGCACTGAGCGCAGCGTGGAGTTGCCGGATGCCAGCATCGACCTCGCCTTCATCTGCGATGTGTATCACCACTTCGAGTTTCCGAGCGCCAGCCTCGCCACGCTGCACAAGGCGCTCAAACCGGGCGGCGAACTGGTGCTGATCGACTTCAAACGCATCCCTGGTGAATCGAGCGACTTCATCATGGGCCACGTCCGCGCCGGACAGGAAGTCTTCGAGGCCGAAGTCATCGCCGCCGGCTTTGAAAAGGTGGATGAAGTGAAGGATCTGTTGAAGGAGAACTACTTCGTGAAGTTCCGGCGGAAGTAGATCGACGCTCATGAAATCTGCCACGCTCAAAGATCTGTCATGGGTGATCGTGCAGTTGGTTCTGCTGGCGGCTCTGTTGTTGATGCCTGCTTACGGTCTTCTGCCGTTTCTCGTGCCACTGCGCCCGTTGGGGTTGCTGCTTTGTATCGCCGGACTGTTGCTGTCGGGCTTGGCGACCTGGCAATTGCACGCGGGGCGCTCGCTCACGCCGATGCCTTCGCCCCGCGCAGGAGCGGCGTTGCTCACGAGCGGATTGTATCGCCGCGTCAGGCATCCGGTTTACAGTGGGCTTCTCGTCTGGGCCTTCGGCATGGCGATCTCGGCGGCGAGCGGCCTGCATTTCGTGCTGTTCGGACTGCTCTGGGCCTTTTTCCACGCCAAGGCAGCGCATGAAGAACGGCTGCTCACTCAAAAATTCAGCGGCTATCCTGAGTATGCTGCCCGCACGCCGCGTTTCTTTCCTGCACTCATTCCACTCAAATGAAACACACCTTCCTTCGCATCCTGCCATGGCTGCTCGTGGCAGGAATCACGGGCTTCGCGGTTTATAAACTCAACGTTAAACCTGTGGAGGTGATCGTGCCGAAGGTGACTCAAAACACCAACGCCGACGAAGTCATGGGCACGGGCACGCTGGAGGCACGGGTGAAGACGACGGTGAGCGCACGCATTCAGGAGCGGCTGGCGGAGGTGCTGGTGGATCAGGGGGACAAGGTGAAGGCGGGGCAACTGCTCGCGCGGTTGGATGATGCGGAGATCAAGCAGCAGGTGGCCATCGCGGAGGCGACACTGGCGGCGGCGCGACAAACGGCGGAGCGCGTGAGCGCGGACCTGGCGCGCTCGGAAGCGGTGCTGGCGCAGGCGCGGCTGGATCACAAGCGCTTGATGGGCCTGCTGGCCTCCAACGCCGTCTCGCAGACGGACACGGACAAAGCGGTCGAGGCACTGCATGTGGCGGAGGCGGACTTGAAGCGGTCGCACGCAGCCATCGCGGAGGCGCAGGGCCAAGTGCTCGTGGCGGAGAAGACGCTGCTGTATCGCAAGGAGCAGATGGCCTTCACGCAGATTCACGCGCCTTACGACGGGCTCATCATCCGCCGTGATCGCGATCCGGGCGACATGCTGGTGCCGGGCGGAGCGCTGATGGAAATCATCTCGCTGGGTGAGATCTGGGTGAGCGCGTGGGTGGATGAAACGGCGATCTCCAAAGTCGCTGCGGGACAAATGGCGCATATCGTTTTCCGCTCGGAGAGCGACAAGAACTATCCCGGCGTGGTGTCGCGCATCGGGCGTGAGACGGACCGCGAAACACGCGAGTTCCTCGTCGATGTGCGCGTGAACGAGCTGCCGAAGAACTGGACGATCGGCCAGCGGGCGGAGGTGTACATCCAAACGGAACAAGTGCGGCCATGAACCTCGCCGTCCGCGACATCCGGCACAACGCGGGCCGTTTTGTGTTCACCACGGTGGGCATCGGGCTGCTGCTCATGATCGTGATGGGCATGGGCGGCATCTATCGCGGACTCATTCATGAGGCCACGCTGCTCGTGGATCGCGTGGGCGCGGATCTGTGGGTCGTGCAGGGCAGCACGCGCGGGCCGTTTGCGGAGATCTCGCGGATCTCAGCCAGCCTGGAGGATCGCGTGCGCGCGGTGCCGGGCGTGGCGAGAGCGCGGCGTTTCGTGTCGCACACCATCCAGCGTGTGCATCGCGGCAGGCCGCTGCGCATGGTGATGCAGGGGCTTTCGTGGCCGGATGACCGTGGCGCGTGGATACCGCTCGTGGGGGGGCGCGCGCTGCGGCAGGCGCATTATGAAATGATCGCCGATGTCTCACTGCGGCTGCCACTTGGAGAAAAAATCACGCTGGGCAAAGACGCGTATGAAGTCGTCGGTCACACGCAGGGCATGGTCGGCTCCAGCGGCGATGGACTGGCGTTCTTCACCGTGAGTGATGCGCTGGCGATTCAGTTCGATGTGCCCGGCGAGGCCGTGCGCCTGGAACGTGCGGCGCGTCGTGCGCGATTGGAAAACATCGAGATCGGCCGCCTGCAACCGCTGCTACTCGACCGCGCCGCCGGTCCATCGAGCAGCATCCCAGCGCTGTCGAAACCACAGGTCAGCGCCGTGCTCGTCACCTTGCATCCGGGCGCGGATGCCGCCGCCGTGCGTGCCACGCTGGGCAACTGGCCGGACATCACAGTGTATTCCACGCATGAGCAAAAGGACCTGCTGCTCTCCGGCATGGTGGACAAGGCGAAGCGGCAACTCGGCCTCTTCCGCGTGCTGCTCATCATCATCTCCACCATCATCATCGCGCTCATCATTTACACGCTCACGCTCGACAAGATCCGCGACATCGCGCTGTTGAAACTTATCGGCGCGCGCAACGGCGTCATTGGCGGACTCATTCTCCAGCAATCACTTCTCATGGGTGCGTTTGGTTACGCGCTCGCCTGGTGGATCGGCCAGTTCGCCTTTCCGCGCTTCCCGCGACTTGTGGTTATCGAAACAGCGGACCTCGTTTCGCTCGGCTTCATCGTGCTCTTCATCTCCACGCTCGCCAGTCTGCTCGGCATCTGGAAAGCCCTGCGCGTGGAGCCCAACACCGTCCTCTCCGCATGAGCGCGCCCGCCGTCGAAGTCCAAAACCTGCGCAAAGTGTATGGCAGCGGCCACACTGAAGTCATCGCCATCCGCGATGCCACGCTCAGCATCGCACGCGGCGAAATCGTCGGCATGTTGGGCCCCAGCGGCAGCGGGAAATCCACCATCCTCACCGCCATGGCGCTGATCAACCCGCCCACCTCCGGCCAGATTGCCATCAACGGCACGCCCGTGCTCGATGGATCAAAAGCGCTCGTCGATCTGCGCGCCTTCCGCCGTCAGCACCTCGGCTTTGTGTTTCAAAAAGCCAATTTGATCCCCTTCCTCACCGCCTTGGAAAACGTGCAGATCGCCCTCGAAGTGAACGACACCGCGCCCAAGGCCGCGCGCCAACGCGCCATGGAGTTGCTCGACTACCTCGGTGTCGCCGAGCGCGCCAACAACCTGCCCGTCGCCCTCTCCGGTGGCGAGCAGCAGCGCGTCGCCGTGGCCCGCGCCCTCGCGAACAATCCCAGCCTCATCCTCGCCGACGAACCCACCGCCGCGCTCGACAGCCAGCGAGGCCGGCAGGTCATGGAGCTCTTCGCCAAAGTCGCCCACGAGCGCAACGCCGGTGTCCTCGTCGTCACCCACGACCACCGCACGCTCGATGTCTTTGACCGCATCGTGGATGTCGAAGACGGCGGCATCACCGAGCGTCCCCTTTCGCCGCCAAAGTGATCGCCACGGGCTTTTCTGGGAAGGGTTGTGCTGAAGTAAGTGCGGGGTCGGGTGTGCGTGAAACGGCCCGAATTGGATATAAATGGACTGAATTGGACTGGAAAATGGACATTTGCAGGCGAAACTCCCCAATGTTCCCGGTTCTGCCTGATTCCATCCCCATCTCTGCCGAGATGCTCCGGCTCGTCAGCGAGATCGACGAGTTCAAAGGCCATTGGCGCACTTGGCAGTCGCTCACGCCTGACCGTCTTCAGGGCCTGCGCCGCGTCGCCACCATTGAGAGCATCGGTTCTTCCACTCGCATCGAAGGCTCACGCCTCAGCGACCGCGAGGTCGAGTCGCTGCTGGGCCGTCTGGAGACAAAATCCTTCGCCACCCGTGATGAACAGGAGGTCGCTGGCTACGCCTTCGTCATGGAGCAGGTCTTTGCCCACGCCAGCGAGATCCCGCTCACGGCGAACATGCTGAAGCAGCTCCATCGCGACCTGCTTCAATACAGCATCAAAGACGAGCGCCATCGCGGCGAGTGGAAGTCGCTGCCGAACCACGTCGCCGCCTTCGATGCCGATGGCCGCGAGCTGGGCATCGTCTTCGAGACCTCCAGTCCCTTCGACACACCTGCGCACATGGATGCTCTGCTCGATTGGCATCGCCGCGCCGAGTCCGACACCGGTCTGCACCCGCTGCTGCGCATCGGCATCTTCGTGGTCGTCTTCCTCGCCGTGCATCCCTTTCAGGATGGCAATGGCCGCCTCTCACGCATCCTCACCACGCTGCTGCTGCTCCGCGCAGGTTACGGCCATGTGCCCTACAGCTCGCTGGAGAGCATCGTCGAACAAAACAAAGAAGCCTATTACCTCGCTCTCCGCCGCACGCAGACGACGTGGCGCGAAAGCAGCGCCGACTGGCCTGCCTGGCTCATGTTCTTCCTCCGCAGCATCCGCCAGCAGATCACCCGCCTCCAACATCGTCTAGACGCCAACCGCCCACAGCTCTCCCCGCTCGCCCGTCAACTCGCCGCCCTCTTCGACACCCGCGAAACCCTCACCAACGCCGAAGCCGTCACCCTCACTGGCGCGAACCGCTCCACGCTCAAAGCGAAGTTTGCTGAACTCATCGTTGCTGGGCTCGTCGAAGCGCACGGGAAGGGACGTGGAGCATTTTATGCGAGAACTCGTCCCAAGAGTCCAGCGGATTAACATCCTTTGCCCCGCTATGACGGTGCCGGTGTGCCGTTCAACTCTGCCGCACCCACGCTAGCAAGCGTGCCGCAGGCTGGAAACCGCTCGTTTGAGCGGTGACTTTGCCGTTCTTCATCAACGCGAAGGCGGGGATGCCCTGAATGCGGAACTGGGCGGCGATTTGCTGCTGCTCGTCGGTGTTCACCTTGATGAAGAGGGCCTCGCCAGCAGCTTGCGCGGCAGCTTTGGCGAACTCGGGAGCCATCATCTGGCAGGGGCCGCACCACGCGGCCCAGAAGTCGATCACGACAGGGAGCGGGCTTTGAGGGATGAGCGCGGCAAAGGCGGCGGGGCTGGTCATTTCGATCGGTGCGGCGACCAGGGGCAGATCAGCCTTGCAGGTGCCGCAGCGGCCTTGCTGGCTAACTTTGGCGTAGGCGATGCGATTGGCGGTGCCGCAGGCGGGACAGGGCAGGATGATGCCGCGTTCGTCGGATTCGAGGTGATGGCTCATGGAGGACAAGATCGGAGGAGAGTTAAAACTTGCATATACGCATACGCTCATATAGCAGTTTGGCAAAGACAACCTTTCAACCATAATGAGCAAACATTTACTGATCCTCGGCGGCGGCACCGCAGGCACCATGATGGCGAACCATCTGCGCAGACGCCTGCCCGCGTCCGACTGGCGCATGACGGTGGTGGACCGCTCGGACAAGCATCTCTACCAGCCGGGTTTCCTGTTTCTGCCCTTCGGCAAGTATGAGGAAAGCGACATCATCCGGCAGAGGCGCGATTTCATTCCGCGTGATGTCGAGTTCATCAAGGCGGAGGTGGATCAAATCACACCCGAGAATCATGCGGTGGCACTGAAGGACGGGCGAGAGTTGAAATACGACCTTCTCATCGTCGCCACCGGCTGCCGCACGGCCCCGGAGGAGACTGCGGGCATGCTGGGACCGAAGTGGCGCGTAAACGTGCATGATTTCTACACGCTGGATGGAGCGCGGGCGCTGCGTGACAAACTGGCGGACTTCCAAGGCGGTCGTGTGGTGGTGCATATCAACGAAATGCCGATCAAGTGCCCCGTGGCACCGCTGGAGTTCACCTTCCTGGCAGACACGTTTTTCCGGGAAAAAGGCATCCGCGACAAGGTCACGCTGACCTATGTGACGCCGCTGTCGGGAGCCTTCACAAAGCCAAAGGCGTCGAAAAAACTCGGGCATCTGCTCGGAGACAAAGGGATCGAGCTGGTGACTGATTTCGTGGCCGAGAAGGTCGATCAGGAGAACAACAAACTCGTCTGTTTCGATGGTCGCGAAGTGCCCTACGACCTGCTGGTGACGACACCGACGAACATGGGCGACGAGGCCGTGCGACGCAGTGCTCTCGGCGATGACCTCGACTTCATCCCGACGCACAAACACACGCTGCAATCGCTCAAGCATCCCGATGTGTTCATCATCGGTGATGCCACGAACCTGCCTGCATCGAAAGCGGGCTCCGTGGCTCATTTTGAAAGCGAGACACTGGCAGACAACATAATGCTGCACATCGCCGGCAAGCCGCTGAAGGAGGAGTTCGACGGGCATTCGAATTGCTTCATCGAATCTGGCAACGGCAAGGCGCTGCTCATCGACTTTAACTACGAGTATGAGCCGCATGAAGGACCATTTCCGTTCGCCTTTGGTCCGATGAAGCTGCTGGAAGAGTCCCGTCTCAACCACCTCGGCAAACTGGCCTTTCGGCATGTTTACTGGAACATGCTTCTCAAAGCATGGCCGCTGCCAGGCATCAGCCGACAGAAAAAGAAACCGTTTAACGCATAACAACCAACCATGAAAAAGAACATCGCAGGAACGGAAATCGACGTGAATGAGGAAGGCTACCTCACCGACGCGTCCCAATGGAACGAAGCCATCGCCGCTGCCATCGCGGCGGAGGAGGGCATCGGAGCACTGACCGAAGGCCACATGAAGGTCATTCGCTACCTGCGTGAGCAGCAAGCGAAGGGCGCGGCGCTGACCATCCGCAGCATGGGCAAGAGCGGCGTTGTGACGACGAAGGAACTCTATGACCTCTTCCCCGGCGGCCCGCTGAAGAAATCTTCTAAGATTGCCGGCATTCCAAAACCTGTTGGCTGCATTTAACCTCCCACATCAACGACCATGAGCACCCCAGACGACAAACAACCTGTGAAAAAGATGTCCATCATCGTGAGCCGAGGCTCGCTGGATGGAATTTACCCCGCGCTGATCATGGCCAATGGCGCACGCATGGAGGGCATCGAGGCATCGCTGTTCTTCACCTTCTTTGGCCTGAATGCACTGGCGAACAAGACGCTCGACAGCCTCAAGGTGTCCACGGTGGGCAATTCGGCTCTGAACATGGCGATGCCCATGCTCGGCCTGCCCATGACGATCCCCTTCCCGACGGTGATGGGCGCGATTCCCGGCGTGTCGGCCTTTGCGACGCATCTTATGAACAAGGAGATGGAGAAGCTCGACATCCCGCCCGTGCGCGAGTTCCTGGAGCTCATATCCGACTCCGGCGGCAAAATTTATGCCTGCAAGCTGGCGATGGACATGTTCAAGCTGAAGAAGGAAGACCTCATGGACCGCGTCGATGGCGTGCTGACCGTGGGCCAGTTCTACGAAGAGTCCGCCGGCGCAGGAACTCACATCCTTTTCACCTGAGATGGCCGCGCTCAGCAACGATCCCGCCCGCTGCGAGGTGATGAACCTCGCGTGGGGTCCCGGAAGCCACGGACCGTATCTCGTGCGCCAGGAAGGCTACGAGCCTGGCAGCAGCACCTTCAAGTCGCAGCGCTTCATCCTGCAAAAAGACGGTCGCTGGCTGCTGAACCTC
>JBILPY010000462.1:0-4045 GCA_044373575.1 Prosthecobacter sp.
AAATGGCGAGGTAGCGGTCTTCGCCAACGTTTGGCTCCTCGACGCCGCTGTTGAAGAAGAAGGTGACGTGCGGGTATTTTTCGGTTTCGGCAGCGCGGAGCTGGGTGAGTCCGGCAGCGGCGACGACTTGGCCAAGGTTGTTGTTCAGGGTCTCGGTGCCGAAGATGACCTTTGCGCCGAGATCGGTGTAGGTGGCGTCGTATTCGGTGAGGGTGAAGTAGCCGGTCTTTGGCGTGACTTCGCGGTCGAAACCGGAGAAGTCGGGCTTCAAGAAGGCCTCACTCAGCTGGCGGGCGCGGTCGGCACGGAAGTTGAACCAGAGGATGACGTCGCCCTCGCGAATGCGTTGCTCGTTGGCATTGCTGAAGATCATGGGCTGCATGAACTCATCGCCACGCGGGTCGCTCGGATAGGCGGCCTGCACTGCGGCGCTGGGCGTGTCGGTGCGGACTTCGCCACGGCCGAGGACGATGGCGTCCCAGGCGAGCTTGTTGCGCTCCCAGCGGGTGTCGCGGTCCATGGCGTAGTAGCGACCGATGACGGTGGCGATGTTGGCACCACTGGGCTTCAGATCGGCTTCAAGCTTGGCAAGGTAAGCGGCGCCACCTTTGGGCGAGGTGTCGCGACCATCGGTGATGGCGTGGACCATGAGATCATCGACACCTGCGGCCTTGGCTGCATTGCAAAGTGCGGCGAGGTGATCCTGATGCGAATGCACGCCGCCATCGCTGATGAGGCCGAGGAAGTGGAGGCGCTTGCCTTTGGCCTGCTGGAAGGCCTCGACAAGCACGGGCATGGTGGCGAGTTCGCCATCGCGGATGCTTTTGTTGATGCGGGTGAGGTCTTGATACACCACACGCCCGGCACCGAGGTTGAGATGGCCGACTTCGCTGTTGCCCATCTGGCCGTCAGGCAGGCCGACGTCTTCACCACTGGCGCTGACGGTTCCGCGCGGGTAGGTGGCGTAGAGGTGGTCGTGGAAAGGGGTCTTCGCGAGCAGGGTGGCGTCGCCATTGGCGGCAGCTTGATCTTTACCGCCGGGGTTGATGCCCCAGCCGTCGCGGATGATGAGAACTACAGGTTTTTTGGCCATAAGGTTTGTGAGCTTTCCTTGTGCCAAGATGTCGGGCTGCGCAAGCGGCGGCCCCTTCAGACTCGCCGAGCTTCCCGTCCCAGGGCGGCTCCGGCGTCGGCATTTTGGAAATGGGCGATGCCGACGGCCAGGGCATCGGCGGCATCGGGGGGAGGTGTTTCCTTCAGCCGGAGCATGGAGCGGATCATGAAGGCAACTTGGTCTTTCTGCGCGGCTCCACGTCCCACAGCGGCCTGCTTCACCTCTTTGGGGGCGTATTCATAAATAGGCAGGCCATGCTCGGCGGCGGCGATGAGGCAGGCAGCGCGGGCGGTGCCGAGGACGATAGCGGTCTTGTAACTCTGGACGAAGATCGTGGATTCGATGGCGCAGACAGTGATCTGGTGCTGGCGGATGACATCGCTGAGTTGCTCACGGATGGCCACGAGGCAGCCGGAGTGGAGGAGCTTGGGCGAGTTGGAAATCACGCCCCAGGCAATGGCCTGCAAGTCACGTCCACGCTTTTCCAGGACAGCCCAGCCAGTGTTCCGCAAAGCGGGGTCGATGGCGAGCACTCGCTCGACAGCGCTGGCTGCGGTTGTGACGATGGTTTTTGTGGCCGTGAGCTGGGGTGCGGAGCGGTCTGTGACGCGATGGCCTGTCTTCGACGCGTTGGCGAGGACGCGTTTGAGATCAGCGGCGGTGACACGGGCCATGGGAGATCACCAGCCGCCTTTGCGCTTCTTCGGACGACTGGCCCAGCTTTCGCCAAAGTGGAAGAGTTTATCCAACGAGATGGCTCCCGAGCCGAAAAGCAGCAGGGTGAAGGTGATGAGCAGGTAGAGCCAGGCGGTCTCGACCTGGGCAATGTGCATCTTTTGCGCATAGATCAAAAAGAGCACGACGACGGGCATGAATACGACGGCGAAAAGGCGGGTGAGGAAGCCAAGTGTGAAGCTGATGGCGACTGCACCGAGGATGATGGCAGCGGCTGGGGCGGTGAACTGTGGGTAGGGCAGGCCGGCGTCAGCGAATGCCTTCACCCAGTCCCATGGCTGTTCTTTCCAGATGAATTCATAAGCTCCGTTCACGGCCAGCCAGGCATGACGGGTGAGCAGCAGGACGCCTGTTCCGATTCGCAGGACAGCGATGGTTTTGAAGATGCTGCTCCAGGGGTTTTGATTGGCGGCCGGATTGCCACCGACATAGTCGAGCATGAGGTTTTAGATGTCGGGGGAGAGTTCGATGATGTCGCCGGGCTCGGGTTCGAACTCGTTGGCGTTCTCCAGAGAGGAGAAGTAGCGGCGTTCGCCTTCACGGATGAGATACACGCCATGGGCGGTGGAGCCGAGCTTGCGACCGCCAGAGACGCGGACTGCCTGCTCGATGGTCATGTCTTCCCAGGCGGGGATGAATTCATCAGAGAGCACATCACCACGCACGGCGACGACGGGGGTATCTTCGACGGAAAGGATGTGGACGGTGACGGAGCGGCTGAGGCGCAGACCCACACGGAAGGTGGCGGCGATGGCGTCCGCCGCTTTGGGCAGCGTGACTCCTCCGACTTGCGTCGTGCCTGCCGGGCCGAGGTCGATGATGCCCTTTGAGTCCACCATGACGACTTGATTGAAGAGGCGCTCGGGAGAGCGGGCACCTTCATAGACGTGGATGCGCAGCGAATGGCCGTAACCGAGAGTGCCGCGAGCATTGAAGGGCATCTGCGGGTCTTCCTCGGTGACCTTGTCAGTGTCGGGCATGCCGGGGATGATGTTCTTAATCTTCTTCAGAGAGGAAAAGCTGGGCATCGGCGGCTTCGGCAGCTTGCTCAGATCAGGCGTGAAGCGCTTGATCGTCGCGCAGGCGCTGAGAGCGAGGGCCGCCATGAGCATGGGCAGAAGGGGAAAGTGGAAACGGGGCATGGTCGGTGGAAACGAGGGGCCGAAGATGAATGCCAGCGCAGAAATGACAAGGCCAACGTCAGCAGACGTTGGCCTTGCAAAAATGGCTGAAAAACCAGCGTGGGTCTCAGGCGGCGAGCTTTTGTTTGCCCATGGCGACGAGCATGTCTCCGAGGTCGGGCATGTAGCGCACGATTTCGTGAGCCAGCACCTCCAGCCGTGTTTCCGAGCGCCAGCTTCCGCGCAGGCTGCGGTCCTGGTCTTCGAGATCGACGGCCATCAGGGCGTTAAAGACCATGGTATCATTCTGAAGTTCGAGTTGCGTGGGCATGGGGAGCTAGGAGGGTAGGGCGGGTGCGGCGGTTGGCAGCACTTCACCATCTTGAATAATGAACTTCCTCCGAGTCAGCGCCCCATCCTTGATCTTCTGCTCGATCGCCTGGCCGAGCAGCATGCGTGCTGCCTCGGACGGGCTACAGCCAAACATCCCATCGGCGGTCAGATCCTCCAGATACATTTTGATCTGGGGCGTGACTGCGATGGTCATGGTGACCGAATCGAAGTTGTTGGAAGGGCGAGCCATTGAATTTAAACCCGGAATTAATAGGGTTTTAACAGACTTAAACCTGAGTCGCAAGTTTGAATTCGGTTATTTCAGGGTTTTAATGCCCTGGAAATGAACAAATTAGTTAAGATCTATTAAGCATCTGAACTTTTTCGAGCCTTCCGATGGATCGGCTCCACCAGAGCCGTTCACTGCGACCCATGAAAACACGTTACTTTCTCCCCCTCGTTCTAGCTGCCCTTGCGGCCCCCGCTCTCGTTTCTGCCGAAGATGGCTGGCAGGAGTGGTTCAAAGATGGCCTCGGCGATGCCAAGGTCGTCAGCGGTAAGGCCAGCTACGAAGTCAAAGACGGCATCTTGGTCGGCACCACGGTCGATGGTAGCCCGAATACATTCCTGGCGAAAGGCCCCTTCAAAGACTTCGAACTTCAGTTTGAAGTGCAGGTCGATGACGCGCTGAACTCCGGCGTGCAGGTCCGCAGCCATCTCGCCAAAGAGGGCGACCCTGTAC
>JBILPY010000463.1:0-4043 GCA_044373575.1 Prosthecobacter sp.
CAAGTCTCATCGTCTCAAGCTCTGGCCACCGGCCTCTCCGGGAAGTCGATGCCGGGGGCGAGTTTCGCCACGAGTGCCACGGCCTCTCGGTAGGTGGCGAAGTCGGCGATGTGCTCCCGCTGCCCCACTGCGGTGATACCGTGGAGGGCGAGCATGGGCAGCTCATAGTCCTCGTCCCAAAGCTCGTCCCCACTAATGAAGGGCACGACTTCTGCATCGACGAGATGGCGGCGCATCGTCTGAATGCCGAACTCGGCAAAGGCAGAGCCTGCGACGGTGTTGCGCGCACGGACCTCCAGCGGAATGACGAGCCCGTCCTCGTAATAGAGTGGCAACTGCAAGTGCTGCGCGATGCGGAGGCAGTCCATCGCATCAAAGCCCGCGAGCGCCCAAACGTCTGCCACCTCCACGCAAGCACCGCCGAAACGATCTTCCATAAAGTAAGGCCAGACCTCCCCGAGGTGATCAAAGGCCACATGCGCCGTGGCCCAAGTCTCAAACAAGGTCGCCACACGCATGACCTCTTGGAGAAAGCTGTTCCAGCCGCTGTAAGCGTCACTGAGGGTGTAGTGGCCCGCATCAGAGAGCGGTATGGCAGCATCTCGGAGCGAGACCGCACAGCAGAAGATGGCAGCAGGATCGAGGGCAGAATTTTCACTCATGGCTTCCCTGCAACGCGGAGGGCCGCTAGTTTCCTGGTACTGTCTCGCATTCGATTTTCTAAAAAGGCCCAATTATCACAACATGATTTCATCAAATCTCGAGGCGAATGCACAGAACGCCTCTTTAGCATCTCCCCTTCGAGCTTGGTACAGTTCCTCAATTAAATCCTTCCTACAGGAACCGGACTCAGAAATTTTTTCTCAGCTTTCTGCAAACAGTCAGTTCAGCGTGATGAATACACAGAGAGATGCTTGGCTTGTTCAGATTCCGCTATTGAAGCAGCAACTTAGTGGGCTTGATGGCAGTGTATTGATTGAGTTTACCATACCTCGTATGGGGCGAAGGATCGACGTTGTCGTATTAGCCGGCCCTGTGGTTTTTGCGATCGAGTTCAAAGTTGGCGAGAGTGTATTCGACCGTGGTTCACTTGATCAGGTTTGGGACTATGCCTTGGATTTAAAGAACTTTCATGAAGCCAGTCACGAGGCCTCTATTGTTCCTATTCTTGTGGCAACTGAGGCAGAAGATCCGTGCTCATTCACAATCAAAATGGATGCTGACAATGTTTATCATCCACTTCAAAGCAGTGCAGCAGGACTTCGTCGGTTAATGGAACTCATGCTTCAGCATGTTACCGGAAAAGCAGCTTTAGACGGCCCTTCGTGGGCTAAAGCTTCTTACCAGCCCACTCCAACCATAGTCGAGGCAGCGAGAGCTCTCTATGCTCAGCATTCTGTAGATGCTATTGCGCGTTATGATGCAGGCGCAAAGAACCTGCGCGTGACATCCAGGCGAATCGAAGAACTGGTGGATGACGCCAAGGATAGGGGGATGAAGATGATTTGCTTTGTCACTGGCGTTCCAGGTGCAGGAAAAACTCTCGTTGGACTCAATATTGCCACCCGTCGTCGCGACAAAGATGAGCCAACGCATGCGGTCTTCTTGTCGGGTAACGGTCCTCTGGTTAAAGTGCTTCGCGAGGCACTAACCCGCGACGAGGTTGAACGCCGCAAAGTAAAGGAAGAGAAGGTTAAAAAAGGATTCATTCGGGGCACCATTGAGTCCTTCATTCAAAATGTTCATCACTTCCGCGATGATGGTTTAATCGATGAAGGGCCTCCATCTGATCATGTCGTCATCTTTGATGAAGCACAGCGAGCTTGGAATCAGAAGCAGACTTCAAACTTTATGATCCGCAAGAAAGGGCGTGCAGGCTTTTCTCAGTCTGAGCCTGAGTTTCTGATCTCCTGCATGGATCGTCATAAAGATTGGGCTGTGATTGTTTGTCTTGTCGGTGGTGGGCAGGAAATCAACACGGGGGAGGCTGGGATCAGTTCTTGGCTGGAGGCCATCCAATGTGCTTTCCCAGAGTGGCATATGTATATCTCGTCAAAGCTGGCTGATATTGAGTATGCCGCAGGCCATGCCCTTGAGGGCATTCAACGGAGACCCAACACCCACCTTGATGATAGTCTTCATCTAGCCGTTTCAATGCGCTCATTCCGAGCAGAGCATGTATCCTCATTCGTGAAAGCAATGTTAGACTGTGAGAAGGAGACCGCTCGCGATTCGTTCGCAAGCATCTCTGCACGCTATCCGATCAGAATCACTCGTGACCTTAGTTTAGCTAAGAACTGGGTTCGTTCACAGGCCCGTGGATCAGAGCGTTACGGATTGATTGCCTCATCAAAGGCTCAGCGTCTTAAACCTCATGCGATTGATATCCGTGTGGATGTTGATCCAGTTCATTGGTTCTTGAATGACCGGAATGATACACGTTCGAGTTTCTACTTGGAAGACGCTGCCACCGAGTTTCAGGTTCAAGGGTTGGAACTTGATTGGGCATGTGTGTCTTGGGACGGTGATCTTCGCTTCAATGGCGGTCGCTGGAGCTTCCACGACTTTCGCGGCAATCGCTGGACTAACATCTCAAATTCAGACAACCAAAATTACCTTCGGAATGCTTATCGTGTCCTTCTAACCAGAGCCCGCCAGGGTATGGTGATTTTCATTCCGACCGGCGCTTTCGATGACCCAACGCGTTCTCCTGCCTATTATGATTCGACCTTCGAATACTTGAAGGGACTGGGCATTCCGGAGCTTTGCTAAGTGAGGACTGCTGGACCTCGACCTCAGCGGTAAGGTTTGCCCTCCAGGAGGACGGGGGCGTGTTCGAGGATGAAGGCGACGGTGTTTTTCACGCGAGGGACGCGGTCCCGCCGGGCGTGGGCTTTTAGGACGCGGCTGAGGGTGGCGAGGTCCGGCGGGCCGAGAAGACGGGCGCCGTGGTGGTCATCATCCGGGTCACCGAAGGGAAAGATAAGGATATGCAGGGTGTCCAAGGCGAGATGGCTGAAGGGGGGGCCGCGGTCCAGCCAACGGAGGGCTCTGTCCCAACTGAAGCCGCTGGTGGCGACGACAGAGCTCCAGTCAGAGCGGGTATCGGTCTGGAGATGTGTCTCGATCCAGTCAAGGGCGCGCGGATCACGGAGCGGGGTGAAGCAATCTGGGTCGCCGCTGCGCTCGACCTCAGCGAGCAGGAGCTGGTAGGCTTCATCGCGGGGAAGGCAGCGGGCGGAGACGGAGGGAAGGAGGTCGTGCCACTCGCCATAACGGGGGCGGCTGGGCGGGCGCATCGGAGCGGGGCTGTCATCATCGACATCTTCGTCACCGTCAGAATCTTCCAGGTGACGGTCGATCATCTGGGTGAAGTCGTTGTCGTCGTCTGCGCCAGAGCAGGTGGTGTCGGGGGCCTGAAGGAACTGGTGGTAATCTTCCCAGGCGCGGCGGGCGAGTTCGGCACCGGCTCTGCCAAGACTGTCACGGCAGATCGTGAGCAAATACTCGCGCGCATGGTCATCCTGTCTGCTCTCCCAGATCTGGAGGAGATGGGCGACAACAACTGCCGTGGGGTGCCGGCGCCAGGCGGCGAGGAGCTTTGGCCCGAGGTGGCGGCGGGTGAGGGTGTGGTCCCAGAGGAGAGGGAGGTCATGGGCGACGTCATTGAGGATGGGGGCGGGGAGGAGGTGGGGCTCTTCCTCCAGCTCTTCTTCCGACATAAGCGCCGCGCCGCCGGGGCTGTAATACTCCTCGCCGAGCACTTGGCCGTGCGGGCCGTGCCGTTTGGCGAGGTTGTACCATTCCAAGGGGCGGAGGGAGAGGCGCGAGCAACGCTCTGAGCAGCGCTGGCACAACTGGAAGGGATCGTCTGGAATGCGGGCAGGCTGCGGGCGCAGGGCACGGCGGGTTTCACAGGCTTCACAAACGACGGGGGAGGTGGTGCGGCGCGTTTTCATCGTGGGCGGCGAATGGCAGGCAGAATACCTGAAGTGCGGGGGTGATGTCACGAACCAAAAGAGGGGCGTGGAATCCAAGCCTTG
>JBILPY010000464.1:0-4040 GCA_044373575.1 Prosthecobacter sp.
CGGTGTTGAGCCGCTGATCGACGTTCTCGGGCGTGGTGGGACAAGCGCTACCGCCGCCGGGGACTTTGAGGAGATCGACGAGATTGCCGTCGCTGCCCATGACGGTGCTGAGAACGCGGCCTGGGGCGTCTTCGGCATCGGTGGCGCGGATGACCACGGCTCCGGCACCATCGCCGAAGAGCACGCAGGTGTTGCGGTCCTTCCAATTCACGAGGCTGCTGAGCTTCTCCGCGCCAATGACTAGTGCGGTCTGGCGCGTGCCGGCATTGAGGAAATGGCGGGCGATTTGTAGCGCATACACGAAGCCGGAGCAGGCGGCGCTGATGTCGAAGCAAACCGCTTTGCCCGCGCCGATCTTCCTTTGAATGATGCAGGCAGTGCTGGGGAAGAACATGTCTGGCGTGACAGTGGCGCAGACGATGAGGTCGATCTCTTCGGCCTTCACTCCAGCGTTCTCCATGGCGCGGCGGCAGGCCTCGCTGGCGAGATCACTAGTGGCCTGATCATCGGCGGCGATGCGGCGCTCGCGGATGCCAGTGCGGGAGGTGATCCATTCGTCGGAGGTCTCGACGATCTTCGAGAGGTCATCGTTCGTCAGCACTTTCTCCGGCATGTAGCTGCCGGTGCCGATGATGGAGGAAATACAGGGAGACATAGACTGATGAAAAGATGACGAAACTATTCGGTTTCCTGGGAGTGGGATTCTAGATGTTTGTCCAGAGCCTCCACGATGTGGGGATTAATGCCGTGGGAGATGGATTCACAGGCCATGCGAAGGGCGTTCTTCATGGCGTAGGGGCTGGCGCTGCCGTGCGAGATGATGGTGATGCCATTCAGGCCGAGCAGGGGCATGCCGCCGTATTCATCGGCGCTGGTGCGCTTGTGGACGTTCTTGAAGGCGGGCTTCGCCAACATGCCGCCAATTTTGGTTCGCGTGGTGGACATGATCTCGCCCTTGATCATGGAGAACATGGCGTGGGCCAGGGCTTCGGAAGTCTTGAGGATGATGTTTCCGGTGAAGCCATCGCAGACGACGACATCGGGCGGGTTTTCCCAGAGGTCGTGACCTTCGACGTTGCCGATGAAATTGATGCCGGGGGTCTTCTTCAAAAGCTTGCTGGTCTCTTTGCAGAGGGCGTTGCCTTTCTCTTCCTCAGTGCCGTTGGACATCAGGCCGACTCGCGGATTGGCCCGACCCAACACATGTTTGGCATACGCGCTTCCCATGATGGCGTTTTGGACGAGATGCTCGGGCAGGCTGTCGGGGTTCGCGCCGGCGTCGATGAGCACCCAATGCTGGCTGGTGCTCGGCATGATGGCGGCGATGGCGGGGCGCTCGATGTGCGGCAGGGTGCGCAGCTTGATGAGGCTGGCGGTGACGGCGGCTCCAGTGTGTCCGGCGCTGACGACGGCATCGGCTTTGCCCTCCTTCACGAGATCGACAGCTCGGGTGATGGAGCTGTCCTTTTTCTTCCGCACGGCATCGAGGCCGCTGTCATGCATATCGACGATCTGCATGGCGGAGACGATCTCCAGCTTGTCGCTCGCAGGGATGCCCTGAGTCTTCATTTCGCGCTCAATCGCCTCCGGCTGACCGACGAGATAGATCTTGTCGATCGGCAGGCTTTCGAGGGCCAGCTTGACGCCGCCCATGGGGTTTTGCGGGGCGAAGTCGCCGCCCATCACATCCAACGCGATTTTCATGACTCGGTAGGGAGCAGATTCAAAAAAGGATCAATGCAGGAAGTGGCGGTGACCGGTGAAGATCATGGCCATCTTGCGTTCGTCGGCAGCGGCGATGACTTCTTCATCACGCATGGATCCGCCGGGCTGGATGGCGGCGGTGGCACCGGCTTCGGAGCAGGCGATGAGTCCATCGGCGAAGGGGAACATGGCGTCGGAGGCGACGACGCTTCCACCGAGGGAGAGTCCGGCCTCTTTCGCCTTCCAAATGGCGATACGGCAGCTATCGACGCGGCTCATCTGGCCAGCACCGATGCCGAGGGTGCGGTCGTGAGTAGCAAAGACGATGGCGTTGGACTTCACGTGCTTCACCACGCGCCAGGCGAAGCGCATGGCTTCGATCTCATCGCGGGTCGGTGGGCGCTTGGTCTTCACTTTGCTTTCGAGATCTTCGAGTCCGAGAGCACGGGGATCGCTGTCCATGACCATCAGGCCACCAGGAGCACTGCGGATGATCGGCTGGCGCAGGGCCTCGGCCACGCTCGGGAGCATCTGGATGAGGCGGAGGTTCTTCTTCTTCTGCAAAAGCGCACGCGCATCAGCATCGTAGTCGGGGGCGATGATGACATCCGTGAAGATCTCGGAGATGATCTTGGCGAGGCCGAGGGTCATGCTGCGATTGATGACGATGACGCCTCCGAAGGGAGCCTGCTTGTCAGTCTCGAAAGCCTTTGTCCATGCCTCGCGCAGATCTTCATCCGCACAGCCGACGCCACAGGGGTTTGTGTGTTTCAGGATGGAGACGCAGGGGCGGCGGAACTCCTGGATGAGTCCGGCGGCGGCCTGGATGTCGAGGACGTTCGTGTAGCTCAGATCCTTGCCGTGGAGCTGGGTGAAGTAGTCGCTGAAGTTGCCGTAAAGGGCGGTCTTCTGGTGGGGATTGTCGCCGTAGCGGAGTTCGCTGTGGAGCGGCAGGCTGATGGAGAAGGTCTTCTGCGTGACCTGCTCCTTGTTCAGGAAGCTGGCGATGGCGGCATCGTAGCTGGAGGTACGCTGGAAGACCTTGCAGGCGAGGCGCTCGCGCGTGGCGAGGGTGGTGTCACCGCCGTTTTCCTTCATCTCAGCCAGGACGCTGGTGTAGTCGGCAGGATCACAGATCACGGTGACCCAGCGGTGATTTTTCGAAGCGCTGCGCAGCATGGACGGGCCGCCAATGTCAATGTTCTCGATGGCTTCCTCCAGAGTGACATCCTTCTTCGCCACGGTCTGCTCAAAGGGATACAGGTTCACGATGACGAGGTCGATCGTGGGAATGCTGTGCTTCGTGGCGTTGCGCTTGTCTTCGTCATTGTCCCGGCGCTGGAGCAGGCCGCCGTGGACCTTGGGGTGCAGCGTTTTCACGCGCCCGTCGAACATTTCCGGGAAGCCAGTGTACTCGGAGACATCGATCACGGCGAGCCCTGCGTCCTTCAGATGCCTGGCCGTGCCTCCGGTGGAGAGCAACTCGACGCCGAGTTCGGCGAGGCCTTTGGCAAAGTCGAGCAGGCCTGATTTATCGGAGACGGAAAGGAGGGCGCGGGCGATGGGCATGTGGGAGTGAGCGGGATTCGGGAGGAGCGGAGTAAAGGAGTGGAATCCAAGCGAGGCAAGGGGCGCTTTTGCGTGGTCGGACATTCCTCTCCGCGCATTGACAATCCCGCTGAGGCGTCACAGGCTCGCGCACTTTTTCTGCCATGCGTGCCTGGATTTTCCGCCTTCTTCTCATCGCTGCCGTGATCACCTCCGTGGCGTGGTTTCATCAGAACCGCTCGCAGCGCCCGCGCCGGGTGGATCTGGCGACCCAGGCGGGCCAGCTCATCACTGGGAATGGTGCGGAGCCAGCCACGCTGGACCCTAGCATCGCCACCGGAGTGCCTGAGCATCACATCTTCGATGCTCTCTTCGAGGGGCTCGTGACGACGGGCGTGGATGACCCGGATGCCAACGCGCCCGGCGTGGCCACGCACTGGGACACGACTGACTTCGTGACCTGGACCTTTCACCTGCGAAAAGACGCCCGATGGAGCGACGGTACAGCACTCACGGCACGGGACTTCGTGTATTCCTTCCAGCGAATCTTGTCTCCCGAACTGGGTGCTGAGTATGCGCAAATGCTCTCTCCGATGCGCGGCGCGGATGAATTCAACCAGGGCAAAATCAAAGACTTCTCCCAGGTCGGTGCAGAAGCGCTGGATGATCACACGCTGCGGATCACCCTGAACGGCCCTGCGCCCTACCTGCCATCCATGCTGAAGCACTATGCCTGGCATCCGGTTCCTCGCCATGTCATTGAGCGTTTCGGTAAAATGACCGACCGT
>JBILPY010000465.1:0-4035 GCA_044373575.1 Prosthecobacter sp.
ACCCTCCCCGAGCTGGGGCAAAAGACCACCGGCACCGCCGACCGCGTCCTGCTCTGGGGCGACAGCCACGCCATGTCCCTCATCCCCGTGCTTGATGCCTGCTGCCGGGATCACGGCAGTTCCGGCCTCATCGCCGCCCACAGCGCCACCGTTCCCACCCTCGGCTACTACCGCCCCAGCCGCACCGGACTCGACTCCCGCAGCCCCGCCTGGACCGCCGCCGTGCTGGACATCATCCGCAAGCGCCGCATCCCGGACACCATCCTCACCGCCTACTGGGAGGAGAGCACTGGCAAGGACTCCGCCGCCTTCTCCCAGGCCCTGCTGGAAACCGTCCGCCAGCTCCGCAGCGCAGGCACCCGCGTCTGGATCGTCCTGGATGTCCCCGAGCTATCCTTCGATGTGCCGAAAGCCCTGGCCCTCCATCACATGCGCCCCGGCCTAATCCCCGATCCCCGACTCCAGGCCACAGCCCTCGCCGCCCATGAGAGCGAAAACAACGTCATGCTCCGCCTCGTGCCCGATCTTCAGAAAGCCGGGGCCACCGTGCTTGATCCCTCCGCCCACCTCTTCGACTCCGCCGGGCGGACCCTCATCGAGGAGAACGGCATCTCCCTCTACGGTGATGGCGACCATCTCACCATCGCGGGAGCCCTGAGGCTGAAGCACCTTTTCGAGCCTGTCTTCAGCCCATCCGCTCCCTAGGCTTCTAGCCAGCCGACCCGCTGAGTTTTCGATCGCTCACGCTAGCAGGGTCAGGAAGAGCCGTGCTGCGAAGACAAATTCCGCGTACCGCCTTCGTACACCTTTCCCGATGTTCTGCCGCCTCTCCGTTCTCTTCATCACTGCCTCCGCCAGTGCCGCCGACTATTCACGCGACATCCAGCCGCTCTTTGCCGAGCACTGCCTGGAATGCCACGGCCCCGATGACAGCAAAGGCGGTCTCGTTTTGACCTCGCGTGATGCCGCGCTGAAGGAACTGAAAAGTGGTGCAAAAGGCATTGTGCCCGGCGATGTCGGTGCGAGCAGTTTGATCGAGCGAGTCATGACACATGATCTCGAAGACCGCATGCCACCGAAAGCCAAGAAGCCGCTCAAGGCATCTGAGGTCGAGCTTCTGAAAGCCTGGATCAAAGACGGCGCGAAGTTTGATCAGCACTGGGCCTACAAGCCCGTCGTTCAGCCGAAGGTCGAAGGCACCGGACACCCTATCGACACCTTTGTTCACGCCAAGCTCGCGGAGAAGAAGATCGAGCCCTCACCCGAGGCTGATCGCCATACACTGATCAAACGTGTGCATTACGATGTGCTCGGCCTGCCGCCGACGATCGCGGAGGTGGATGCCTTCCTCGCGGACCAATCGCCGAAAGCCTACGAGGCCATGGTGGATCGAGCTTTGTCGAGCCCCCACTACGGCGAGCGATGGGGCCGTCATTGGTTGGATGCCGCACGCTATGCCGACTCCGATGGCTATGAAAAAGACCGCGCGCGTCCCGATGCTTGGCGTTATCGCGACTGGGTGATCCGCGCGGTGAATGACGACCTGCCTTTTGACCAATTCACCATCGAGCAAATCGCCGGCGATCTCCTGCCCGAAGCCACGCCGGAGCAGATTGTTGCCACAGCGTTTCATCGGCAAACTCTGACGAACACTGAAGGCGGCACGGATCAGGAGCAGTTTCGCATTGAGGCCGTGATGGACCGCACCGAGACCACCGGAGCCGTCTGGCTCGGGCTCACCGTCGGCTGTGCCCGCTGCCACACCCACAAGTATGATCAGATCACGCACAAGGAGTACTACCAGCTCTTCGCCTACTACAACAATGGCGACGAAGTGACGAAGCAGGTGCCCACCTCCCCCGAAGCCTGGAGCGACTATGTCAAAGCCAACGGCGATGCCGCTAAGAAGCTCGTGCCACTGCAAAAGCAGCTTGATGCCGCCAAAGCCGCCCTGCCCACCAAGCTGCCCGAGTGGGAAAAAGGCGTGCAGGCAAAGCTCGCGGAAGCCCGCAAGCTCAAGACCAAGGCCAGCTATGCCCCGCTGGACATCACCAGCGTCGAAGCCAAGTCAAAAGCCAAGTTCAAGAAGCTCCCCGACGGCTCCCAACTCGCCACAGGCAAAGCTGCAAAGACCGACACCTACACACTCGAACTCGCACCAACGACTCAGCCTCTCGTCTCCGTGAAACTGGAAGTGCTGCCGGATGACTCGCTGCCCTCCAAGGGCCCTGGCCGCAGTAGCAATGGCAATTTTGTGCTCAGCGAGTTCAAGCTGCTTCGCGGCCCCAATCTCGCCAAAGCCATCGAAGTGCCGCTTCACTCTCCGAAGGCCGACTTTGAGCAAAAAGGCTTCGCCGCTAGTGCGACAATGGATGGCACCGGCGGCACCGGCGGCACCGGCGGCACCGGCTGGGCCGTCAATGGCCAGACTGGCAAGCCGCATCACCTCACCTTCCAGCTCATCGAGCCGCTGAAAGCAGGCGAGAAGCTCTTCGTCCGACTCGATCAAGATTATACCAAAAGTGCCGAGCACACGCTGGGCCGCTTTCGCCTTCTAGGCAGCAGTGAAGTCACCGAGGAAAGCATCGCTCCGGCGGATGTGGTGAAGATTTTGGGTGAAGAGCCCAAACGTCGAAATCCCGTCGTGATCATGCCGCTCTGGGCCTGGCTGGAGAAGGTCGATCCCGATGTCGTCGCGGCCACGAAAGCGCTCGAAGACGCCAAATCCAAACTACCCAAGCCACCGCTCATGGATGCGCGAGTCATCGCCCAACGTAGTGCCAGCCCGCGATCCACGCACCTGCTCCATCGTGGCGACTTCCTCCAGCCTGCGGATGAAGTGCAGCCCGGCACTCTTGCGGTATTGCCGAAGACACAGGGCGGCACACGTCTTGACTTCGCCAAGTGGCTCGTGAGCGCTGGGAATCCACTGACACCGCGTGTCACCGTGAATCACATCTGGGGCAAACTCTTCGGCGAAGGCCTCGTCACCACCGCTGCCGACTTCGGCGTGCGCGGAGCCAAGCCCACGCATCCCGAACTGCTCGACTACCTCGCCTCCGAGTTCATGAAGCAGGGTTGGAGCCGGAAGAAACTTCTCCGACTCATCCTCACCTCCGCCACTTATAAGCAGGAGTCCCAACACCGCGCCGAGTTGCTGGAGATCGATCCCAAGAACACCCTGCTCTGGCGACAAAACCGCCTCCGTGTCGAAGGCGAGATCGTGCGCGACCTCACGCTTGCCGCCGCTGGATTGCTTAGCCCAAAAATCGGTGGCCCCAGTGTCTTCCCACCCATGCCAGCCGATGTCGCCGCGCTCAGTTATGCCGGCAACTTCTCCTGGAAAACCAGCCCCGGCCCAGATCGCTATCGTCGCGGTCTCTACACCTTCTTCAAACGCACTGCGCCGCATCCTGACCTGACCACCTTTGACTGCCCCGACGCCAACACCACCAACGTCAAACGCACCGTCTCCAACACCCCGCTTCAAGCCCTCACCACACTGAATGCCGAGGCCTATGCCGAAGCCGCCCAAGCCCTCGCCAAGAACGTGCTGCAAGCCTCCAAGGACGACACCGCACGCATCAATCAAGCGCTGCGACTCTGCATCATACGCCCCGGCACTGACCGTGAGCTCAAAGCCCTGCGCAGCCTCCTGGAAGAATCCCGCGCCTACTATCGCGCCCATGCCGAAGAAGCCAAAAGTGCCCTCGCCTCTCACACCGCCCCCGGCATCCCCACGGAAGAAAACGCCGCCTGGGTCGCCGTGGCCCGCATCATTCTGAACATGGATGAATTCATCACCCGCGAATAACGACATGAACCCCATCGAACACCAGATCCTGCAAACCCGCCGTGAGTTCTTGACCACGAGTGCCAATGGCGTCGGCATGATGGGCCTTGGCGCACTGCTGGCGCAGGAGGGCATCCTGACGGCGGACACGGTGGCAAATGCTGATCCGCTTCAGCCGCGCGAGCCGCATTTTCCGGCGAAGGCCAAGAATTGCATCTTCATCTTCATGGAGGGTGGACCGA
>JBILPY010000787.1:0-4032 GCA_044373575.1 Prosthecobacter sp.
CTCCCACTACGGCAACCGCGTCGGTGCCTACAGCATGGCAGATGGAGCCAAGGTCTGGGAATACGGCGAGCGGGAGTTCGAGTTCTACGCCGCCCCCGCCATCTGGGAAAAAGCCGTCTTCTGTGGCGGTCGGGATAAGCGCTTCCACGCCATCGACCGCACCACCGGGGCCAAGCTATGGGAATTCCGCAGCCGCGACCGCATCGACAGCAGCGCCGTCATCTGCGCGGGAAAAGCCGCCCTCTTCGGCAGTGACGACGGCTACCTCTACGCCCTCGATCTCAAAGAGGGCAAGGAGCTCTGGCAATACGAGGTAGGTGCCCCCATCAAGACCTCCCCCGCCATCGCCGGAGACTACGTCATCATCGGCGCGGATGATGGGAACGTTTACTGCTTCAAGTCCGCTCCCGCAGCCCCGACTGCCGCCCCCGAGGCCAAAAAGCCCTGAGCGTTTCCCCCATTGCCATCCCGTCCCCACCACGCCTTGTTGCTCCCGCATGAAGACGACCCCACTGCTCCCCTCCCTCGCACTCCTCGCCCTCGGCGCTTCATTCGCCACCGCTGCCGACTGGCCCCTCTGGCGCGGCCCAACGTATGATGGCATCTCCACCGAGACCGGGTGGAAGATCAGCGCCGAGCCCAAGACCCTCTGGGAAGCCGAAGTCGGACTCGGCTTCGCCTCCTTCGTCGTCGCCGGAGACCACGTCCTCACCTCCGGCCATGCCGATGGCAAAGACACCGTCTGGTGCCTCCACGCCGCCACCGGCAAGGTCCTCTGGAGCCACTCCTACCCCGCCGATCTGGGAGACAAATACTACGAGGGCGGCACCTCAAACACCCCCACCCTCGACGGCGGCAAAGCCTACCACCTCTCCCGCTGGGGCGACCTCCTCTGCTTCGACGCCCCCACCGGCAAAGTCGTCTGGGAGAAGAACATCCAGAAAGAAACCGGGGCCAACCTCCCCGACTGGGGCTTTGCAGGCGCCCCCCTCGTCCAGGGCAGCCTCCTCATCCTGAACGTCGGCAAAGCCGGCCTCGCCGTGGAAAAAGCCACCGGTAAGATCGCCTGGAAGAGTGAGACCGACAGCGCCGGCTACTCCACCCCCTACCCCATCACCCGCGATGGCAAAAAGCTCGTCGTCATCGGCTCCGGGGATGCCTACACCGCCGTCCAGGTCGCCGATGGCACCCCCGTCTGGTCCTACCGCTGGGCCACCCGCTACGGCGTCAATGCCACCGACCCCATCCTCAGCGGCGACACCCTCTTCATCTCCACCGGGTATAACAAAGGCTGCACCCTCCTCAAGCTCACCTCCAGCCAGCCCGAGAAGATCTGGGAAAGCAAGGTCCTCAAGAACCAGTTCAACTCCTCCGTCCTCATCGGCGACCACCTCTACGGCATCGATGGCGACCAGAACAGCCGCTGCTCCCTCAAGTGTGTCCAGCTCGCCGATGGCAAAGTCGCGTGGGAAGACAAGAGCATCGGCTTCGGCTCCCTCATGGCTGCCGATGGCCGACTCATCATCCTCACGGAGAAAGGCGAGCTCGTCATCGCCCGCATCACCCCCGAGAAGTTCGACGAACAAACCCGAGCCCAAGTCCTCAGCGGCCGCTGCTGGAGCGCCCCCGTCCTCGCCAATGGCCGCCTCTATGTGCGGAACGCCCCCGGAAAGGTCCTCTGCCTCGAGGCCAAATAGGGGGAGGTAAGCGGCTTCCACCCCCCACAGCCTCCACAAACTTCCCGGTAGAGCAGGAAGTGCCTCCCGGATCTATCGAGCGCGCCTCCAGGAGGGATGGAGAATACATCCAGGAAGTGCGGTCTGTGCCTCCCGGATGTAATGAGCGCACCTCCCGGAGATAACGAGTGTGTATCCCGGAGGTAACAAGCGCCCCTCCCGGTAGTGCGGAGCGCCCTCCCGGAGGTAACGAGCGAGCCTCCAGGTATCACAGAGCGTCTCTCCCGGATGCAAAGAGCGCCCCTCCGGGATGTAATCACGACCCCGCCAGGGTTGCAGAGATCGGACTCCAGCACACCACCTTCACCTGCCCGACGGAACATTCCTCGCATCCCCACCACCCAGCGCTACTTTTCCCCCATCCCAGCCGTTTCACACCGCATGTCCCTCCCGACCGTTCGCTTTAAGCACGCCCGATTCTCCGCCCGTTTCCCCGAGACCTACCGCTACTCACGCTCCCATTATTGGATGGCACCCGTCGAGGGGCAGGAGGGGCACTGGCGCGTGGGGTTCACCAAATTCGCCACCCGGATGCTAGGGGAGCTCGTGGACTCCGACTGGAAACCCAAAGCCGGTGAGCCCGTCGAGCCCGGCCAGACCATCGGCAGCGTCGAAGGCTTCAAGGCCGCCTCCGACGTCTATTGCGTCATGAAAGGCAGCTTTGTGGAGGGGAACCCCTACCTCAAGGAGGACGCCTGCGTCGTCCGCAGCGACCCCTATGAAGTCGGCTGGCTCTACTCCGTGAAAGGCGAGCCCGAGGACGAGCACCTCGACGTCCACGGCTACATCGCCCACCTCAGCACCATCATCCAGCGCATGGCCGAAGAAGGCCACGGCGAAGAAGGCACCCCCGAAGACTGACCCAGCGCGCCGCCCGGACACCCTGAAAACCAGTTGCCCCACAACCGCGGGCTGCTAGCTAAACCACGTCAACCCTTTTCCCCAACCCACCCCACCATGATCGTCGCCCCTAAAATACGTGGATTCATCTGCACCACCGCGCATCCCACGGGCTGTGCCAAGCACGTCGCCGAACAGATCGCTGTCGTGAAAGGCCGTGGCCCCATCGCAGGCGCTCCCAAGAAGGTGCTCGTCATCGGCTCCTCCACCGGCTACGGCCTCTCCTCCCGCATCACGGCGGCCTTTGGTGGCAATGCCGCCACGATGGGGGTCTTCTTTGAAAAGCCCGCTGAGCCAGAGCGCTGCGGCACCGCCGGATGGTACAACACCGCCGCCTTCGAGAACGAAGCCAAGGCCGCCGGTCTCTATGCCCGCTCCTTCAATGGCGACGCCTTCTCCGATGCCATGAAGGCCGAAGTCATCGCCGCCATCAAAGCCGATCTCGGGCAGGTGGACTGCATCATCTACAGCCTCGCCTCCCCACGCCGCACGCATCCCAAGACCGCTGAGGTCCTCAAGTCCGTGCTGAAGCCCATCGGTCAGAGCTACACGAATAAGAACCTCAACACCGGCACCGGTGCGGTCACCGAAGTCACCCTCGACACAGCCAACGAAGACGAGATCGCCCAGACCGTCGCCGTCATGGGCGGTGAAGACTGGGAGATGTGGATCGACGCGCTGCTGGAGGCCGGAGTCGTGGCCCCCGGTACCCAGACCGTGGCCTATTCCTACATCGGGCCTGAGCTCACCTGGCCTATCTATAAGAACGGCACCATCGGCCGTGCCAAGGAAGACGTGGAGCGCGCCCAGCGCGCCATCGACGTGAAGCTCGCCCCGCTCGGCGGCAAGGCCTGGGTCTCCGTGAACAAGGCTCTCGTCACGCAGGCCAGCTCCGCCATCCCGGTGGTCCCCCTTTACATCTCCCTCCTCTACAAGGTCATGAAGGCCGAGGGCACCCACGAGGACACCATCGAGCAGATGGACCGCCTCTTCCGCGACCGCCTCTACAACGGTGCCAGCCCCCAGCCCGACGAGGCCGGCCGCATCCGCGTGGACGACTGGGAGATGGCACCCGCCGTGCAGAAGCTGGTCGATGACCGCTGGAAGGACGTGAACACCGAGAACTTCCCCGAGCTCGGCGACTTCGAGGGCTACCAGAGCAGCTTCCTCCGCCTCTTCGGCTTCGGCCTGAATGGCGTGGACTACGCCGCTGATGTGGATGTCGGAGTCGGCATCCCTTCCGTGCCACCCGCCGCTGCCTGAGTCCAAACCCTTCGTTAGCCCCGTCCACACGCCATGGCTTCCCCACTCTTCGATCTCACAGGCCGGTGCGCCCTCGTCACCGGTGGCAGTAAAGGCCTCGGCAAAGCCATGGCCCGCGGCTTCGCGGAGGCCG
>JBILPY010000092.1:0-11241 GCA_044373575.1 Prosthecobacter sp.
AGCACAAGGGTCTATTCTGATAGGCAAAATGCAGATCGGCATCCGAAGCCGTGAGCACATAGCCCCAGTCTTCAGGATGGCAGAGCGTGGCATGGACGGCCTGAAAATCCGGTCTTTCCAGAGTCATAGGCAGTTCGGCGAGCCAGCTTCGTTGCTCGAAGCTGAGCGCACGCTCCGTCCAGTCCCACATGAGAGTCATGATGCCGATGCCACGCTCCTCTGACATGCCGACATCGGCGACCACCGCATCATGATTGCCCTTCAGGGTGGGGATGCCGCGTTCCCGCAAAAGTTCCATGCACTCGGCGGGCTGCCCGCCGTAGCCCACGACATCCCCAAGACAGATGATCTCTGAAACTCCCTGCTCCGCGATGTCTGCCAGCACGGCATGAAGCGCGGGCAGGTTCCCGTGGATGTCACTGATAAAAGCAATGGGCGGCGGCATGGAGATACCGTCGCCCATTTTGGCTTTGATGGCGAGTCGAACCTACTTCGCTGGCACGACCTGCACGGCATCGAGATGGACGTTCCCCTTCGCGCCTTCAGTGCGGAAGATGACGGAGGCCTCTTCACCGGCGTTGAACTTGAAGGTGCCAAGTGACTGCGCACCGTTTTTGCCACTAGCGGGCTTGGATTGATCGACCGTGACGATCTTCTCACCGTCAGCGCTAAGGATGGTGATGGGGGCGGCTTTAGCGCGATTTTCATGTGGCTGCCAGTAGGCGCGTACTTCGTAGCTGCCGCTCTCTTTGACGGCGAAGGAGAAGCGTGCGCTGGAACCTTTCGCACTGCCGTAGCTGTAGTGGCTGCCGACGAAGGGCTTGAGGCCTTCGCCCTTACTCCAGGCGCCAGTGAGCTCTGCGTCTTCATCATCTATGACGATGCCGTCCATTTTCTTCGGGTCGAGGCCGTCGCTGGCGACTTCGGGGAGCTTCTTGGCGTTCGCGGGGAGGTAAAGCGCGGCTTCGAGGCTGTCGCGCCGCATCGCGCCGGGCTGGTTCATGAGATCCTTGAGGATGTCGAGATACTGCTCATACACGCCACGTGGGCTAGTGTGGTGGCGCACGCAGATCCAGGCGGCCTTGCCCACGACCTCGCCCATCATGCCGCAGGTGCGCATGACACGCGTGCTGCCGAGGGAATTGCGATCCACGCTGATGGTTCGGCCTGCCATGAAGAGGTTGCCGATGTCTTTGGAATAGAAGCAGCGATAGGGCACGGGGTAGCCGTTCTTGCGGTCCGTGTGCTTGCCGAACTCGGCACGGCTGATGAAAGGATTGTCAGGGAACTTCACCGCATACTGTTCTTTCGGGTAATGCAGATCCTGGTCCCAGGTCGTTGGCACGCAGCCATCGGGATGGATGATGCCTTTGACCATGTCTTCGCCATTCAAGATCATGTCTCCGACAATGCGGCGGCTCTCGCGTGGACCGCCGATGTAGGCCAGCCACTGCATGTCATAGGGGACGTATTTCTCTCCACCCTTGGTTTTCAGAGTGGAGACGGCACCATAGACAGCGCGGAAGTTGTGGTCGCGGATAAGTTCCAAGTCGTTGAGCGGATGCTTGTCGAAGCCGCTCTCCCAGAACCACTCGCCGTGGAGATACTCCTCTGGGTTTGGCACGGGTGTGTAGCCAAGGTCGAACCCGGTCATGTTGGCTTTATTCTTCACGCCGACGGGTTCCAGCGCACGTGGTTCCGGGAAGTCACCCATCTCCATCTGGAGCGCCCAGGGCGTGGTGGGCCATGTCACTGGCTTTTCATGCTTTTTGAGCACCCACATGTTGCTCATGCCCATGCGGCCTTTTTCTTCCATCATGAACTGTGCACCAGCGAGTGCGCCGACACTGCCATGACCGGTGCAATCCACGAAGAGCTTGCCGACGAAGCGCGTCTCTTTACCCGTTTTGGCATCGAGTCCGATCACGCTGCGGATGTTCTTGTCATCCTTCGTCATCTCCACGCCATAGACGTGCGTGTTCAGGAAGAGGTCGATGCTCTTCTCTGCTTTGACGGTGTCTTCCTTGAGCTTGTCATTGTACTCCGCCGGATCAGCGGCCGGGCTGTTACTCGCACGATCCGCGAACTCCTCCACGATCTCACCGAGGTGCGGATACAGGCCGCGACGTGTGCCGCCCATGGCCCACACTTGGATCTCGCTGCTGCCATTGCCGCCGAGCACGGGGCGGTTCTGAATGAAGGCTACTTTCAAAGCCTGGCGAGCCCCTGAGAGCGCCGCACCCATGCCGGAGTAACCACCACCCACGACCACAAGATCATACTCCTGCGATTCAGGAGCTTTCTCCGGCAGGCCCAGCAGCTTGCGGCGGAGTTGATTCGTCGCGGCGAGATCAGCCGGAGGAGTGAAGCCCTCATCACTGCTGAGCAAAATCGCATCCACGCGACCATCGAAACCCGTCAGGTCATTAAGAGCGACCTTGGCTTTGCCGTTCACCTTGGCAGAGCCTGCCCTCTCCCAAACCCAGTCTTTCCCATCGGTGCCGAGCACCTTCTCCAGCTTTGTGCCATTCACGCTGACCTGGAATTTGCCCGGAGCCTCAGCTGTGACGCCAAAGGGAGCCACCCAGTTTTTCGTGCGGACCCAGACGCTGCAGCTTCCCTTAGGTGCGCTGACTTCGGTTTCCGCATCTTTGACGACTTTCCCCATGCCGTGTGCCATGAGGTAGGGCGAGCCCATGACGTCGATGAACTGCGTGTCCATGACCCAGCCGCCGGGATTTGAAAAGGATTCGGCTTCGATCCACACCTGCTCAGCTTGAGCGGCGGAGGATAGGGCGATTGCAGCGAAACAAAGGCGGAGTGATTTCATGGCAGGTGGGTTGGTTATTGGGCGATCCTAAACGCAGGTTCCCGCTAGTTACAATCACGAGCTGCCAGTTACGGTAACTCTGTCTTTTTAACCAAAATAGGGCGCCAAGACATTCCGGGCGACTTTGAGTGCCTTCATGCGGCCTTCGAGTGTTTTGCCGAAGGTGTCGTCCTCGACTTCGATGCAGAGCGGGCCGTCGTAGCCGATGCGCATGAGCTCACCCATAAACTTGGCCCAGTCGATATCGCCGTAGCCGGGGATGCGGGGCTGGTGCCACTTCAGCGGGAAGTCAAAGCGGCCGACTTCGTTCAGCGCGGCGTGGTCGATCTTTACGTCTTTGGCGTGAACGTGGAAGAGCTTGGATTTGAATTCTGCCAGCGGGCTCAGCGGGTCCATGCCTTGCAGGATGAAGTGACTTGGGTCGTAGTTCAGACCGAAGTTCGACGAGTCGATGTCATGGAAGGCACGCCGCCAGATGGTAGGTGTGGTCATGAGGTTCTTTCCTCCGGGCCATTCATCGCGGGTGAAGGACATGGGGCAGTTCTCAATGCCGATCTTGACCCCTTGATCCTCGGCGTAGGCGATGATGGGCTTCCAGATCTTCAAGAAACGCGGCCAGTTGTCATCGACGGTCTTCGTCCAGTCACGACCGACGAAGCCGTTCACGTTTTTCAAACCGAGCTTCGGTGCGGCGGAGATGACTTTCTTGAAATGAGCGACGGCCACACGCGAGGTCTCCGCATCGGAATCGAGCATGTTCGGGTAGTAGCCCAGCGCACTGATTTCCACGCCCTGATCCTGGCAGCGCGCCAGGATGTCCTGCGCCATCGTCTTCGTAAGCGAGGTGACGTCGATGTGCGTGACACCGGCATACTTGCGCTCGGCTTTGCCGACTGGCCAGCACATGACCTCGATGGTGGAGAAGTTTTCGTGGCGGGCGAAAGAGAGGACGTTCTCAAACGAGAGTTCCGGGAGGATGGCAGTGACGAATCCGAGTTTCATGGTGATGCACTATGCTGAGGATTCAGCCACAAGCACCTGGATTCAATCCACCTCGAAATGAACACCAATCACCGCGTATGAAGATGGCTTCATGAATTCAACAGCTTTGATCCTCGGCGGCGGCATCTTCGGCCTCACTTCAGCACTCGAGCTGCGCGCCCGAGGATGGCAGGTCACGCTTCTGGATGCGGGTTCCGTCCCGCATCCCGATGCAGCATCCACAGACATCAACAAAGTAGTTCGTATGGACTATGGAAGCGATGAGCAATACACCGCGATGGGTGAAGTCAGTGTCCAGCGCTGGCGTGAATGTAATGCCCGTTGGGGAGAGGAGCTATTTCACGAAGACGGCTTCCTCATCATGACACGCAGCGAAATGCAGCCCGGCAGTTTCGAGCACGACAGCCACGCCTTTCTCACTGCTCGCGGACATCAACTCGTGCGTATGAATAGCTCTCTTTTGCAGCAAAACCATCCGCCGTGGAAGGCTGAGTCTTTTCCCAATGGCTACCTCAACCCATGCGGCGGCTGGGGTGAAAGCGGGCGTGTGGTGGCACGCTTGAAACAGGCTGCCATCGCCTCAGGTGTGCGAGTTCATGAAGGCGTGAACTTCGGAAAGTGGATCGAAGAGCACGAGAAGATCTGCGGCATGAAGGACGCACATGGTCACGAGTGGCGGGCCGATGTGACGGTGTCCGCGCTCGGTGCCTGGACTGCCGAGTATCTACCATGGCTGAAAGATCGCCTTTGGGCCACGGCGCAGCCGGTGTTTCATTTTCGACCGCCGAATCCAGATCCCTGGCGTGCACCTTCTTTTCCCGTCTGGGCAGCCGATATCGGCACCACGGGCTGGTATGGTTTTCCGGCAAATGCCGAAGGCATCGTGAAGGTGGCGAATCACGGTCTTGGCCGCCGCGTCCGCGCCAGTGAGCCGCGTGTGATGCCTGATGGAGAAGAGCAGCGGTTCCGCACCTTCCTGAGAGATACCTTCCCATCACTCGCTGATGTCCCTCTAGCGTCCACACGCATCTGCTTGTACGGCGACAGCTTCGATGGACATTTTCTCATCGACCATGATCCCGATCATCCCGGGCTCGTTGTAGCAGGCGGTGATTCAGGCCATGCCTTCAAATTCACCCCAGTGCTTGGTGAGCTGATCGCGGATGCTGTCGAGAGAAAATCAAATGCCTGGCTCAAACGGTTCGCTTGGCGCGAATACGCAAACACAGCCAAAGAAAAAGCTCGGGCAGGAGATTAACCCTGCCCGAGCTTCATTTGCTGAATCAGGATTTAGTCAGGCTGAGAACTTTGTGAGGTGAACTGAACCTGATGGGAACGGTTGTCTAGCATGCTGAAGCCATAGCCACGCCCGTAGATCTTGAGAAACACACCTTTGAAGTTCGATGTCGGACTGGACTGGCCGGCCCGGTAAGAGCCGTTGAACAGGAATGTGCTGCCACTAAAGGCGAAGTTTAAGTCGTTCGGATTCCCAGAGCCTGAGGGCATGCTGGTGCTGTTGTTGGCGTTAAGTGTGAAAATCTGGGTGAACCCAGCCGCCAAACCATGTCCAAGGAGTTCAAAGCGGGCATTGTTGGACGGTTGGGGGAAGTAGCTGCCCACAACTGTCTCATTGGAGGATGCCTTCTCTTCACCAACCACCTGCAGTCCATGCAGTGGGAATCCATCTGGGTAGGCCCCACTAGGACTTATCTGGGAGTTCTTCCACCAGTCCATGCAGCCACCCACGTACTTGCTGCTTTGAGTTTGCGTCTGTGGAGCCGAATTATTCATGTTCATGCTATAGACTGATATCTGATGCCAGCCCTGCACAGACCCTGTGTTCCCATAGAGCATAAAGAACAAAGGTATCTTGTTGTAGGCCTCGTAATACATCTGATAACTGCTGCCTCCAAGGATGCTGCTGCCGGTTACGGTTGTGCCATCAGACAAGGTGCCCACGCAGTTCACCGTTCCGTTGCTTAATACGGTAAGAGTGCCAAAGCCAGTGCCCTGAGGATAGATGGAAGGCTCGCTACGAGCACTCTCGCATGGGTCGAGAATGAATTTGTAAGTGCCGGCATACAGTGTGGCAGGGGGGAAGCTACAGCTATTGGGCGTATTTTTCTTTGCGGTCACACTGACTGAATCATTGCCCCAGGGTTTCCTGACTGCATTGATGGCAATTTCGCAGGACTTATCGGCGCTGCCTGTCTGAATGGTGTGATAATAACAATCAGACACATAGAGTTTACCAGCCGCGAACACTATTCCGACTGGTTCACGGAATGGTGATTCGCTAAGGGTGGGGAAACAACAATCATAGTAGCCCTGTTGCCCCGTTCTTGGATCATACATGTCATCCAAGTTATCCTGACATGGGTCCGTGATCGTGGTGATGATGCCAAAGGTATTGATGCGCCGGACTGTGCCGTTGCTCGTATCAGTGACAAATACATTACCGCGGGTGTCAGTGGTCACATCTGACGGATGCAGGAAACGCGAATCCGCCTTTTTGCCATCTGCATCTCCGCCTACCCCCAGTGCACCAGCAAACGTAGTAACTGTCCGGCGGCTTATGGACACTTGACGGATGCAATGATTGCCGCTGTCAGCCACTAGCAATGACTCGTTCTGTAGAATGGCAATCCCCATGGGCGTATTAAATTCCGCAGCGGTGCCCGTTCCGTTTTTTGCACCTGCAACACCGGCTTTACCAGCAACGGTGGAAACACTTCCCCCTGACAGCCTACGGATGTTGTGAGCGGTCATGTCTGTGATGAAAAGAGAGCCGTCCGCGCCCAAAGCGATACCTGCGGGTGATTGGAATCTAGCGCTATCTGCAGGGCCATCAGTGATGCCTGCATTGGTGGCAGAGCCTGCGATGGTCGTGACTTTACCTTCCGATGTGATCTGTCGGATCGTATGATTGCCAGTGTCAGCCACGAAGAGGAATCCTCGCGCATCCACGGCGATTCCTTGTGGTGAATTGAATCCCACTTCAGAGCCACAACCATTTCCACTCCCAGGCACGCCAGGGACACCAGCAAAGACCACCACGTCACCTGCTGGAGACACGCGGCGTATTACATGATTATCAGTGTCAGCCACGTAGAGATTGCCCTGCTTGTCTCTGGCCAGACCTGTTGGACAGTTGAAGGTGGCATCCGCCCCCTTGCCATCACTGCTTCCCGCCACATTTGGCTGGCCGACGAAATCCATGAAGGTCCAAGGCGTATTGCTGCGATCAGTGACATAACCAGTGAGCGTATTGTAATAAGAGTCGATCTCGAACACGACTGTCACCGGACTCATGTTCTTTCGTGCCACAATGACCGTCGTTGTCATTTTGGCGTACATATCATCGCAATATTTCAGCGTGCCAGAGAAGGGATGCTTGTCTGCGCCAAGCGTCAGAGAACCTGTGAAGATGCCTGTGGCCGCGATCTCGAGGTCAAAGTAACCGCCGAATCCGCCGTTTAGCCCGCCGTCGCGCTGAATCAACCCTTTAAACTCACCAACCACACCGCAGGGTAATCCATAGATGTAGAGAGTCTTTGTTACGGGAGTGCTTCCAAATGAATTACTGGCCGTGATCGTCACTTCACGCTGACTGTTTCCTGTGCCGGTCGGAATCCCAGAAATGAGTCCTGTGACTGGGTCGATAGAAATCCCAGCAGGCAGTCCCGTGGCGGTGAAGCGTGTTGGCGTCAGAGCAGGTGCAGTGTCGTAGGGAACTTGGAAAGAGTAGGCACAAGTCACACGAGCAGGAGGAAGGCCGAACTCCAAAAATGCGGGAGCATCGGAGAAGACTGTCAGGTTATACCTGCCACCAGCAAGCTCGCCACCGGGTGACGTCACAAGACAGTTGTAACTGCCCATGTCATTCTCCTCGAGGTTATTGATGGTCAGCGTTTTCCCATCAGCAGATACGATCACTTTCGGGCTTGTGCCCAGAGTTCCGCCTACCTTCCTCCAGTCAAACGTTAGTCCCGCACCAGCTGCAGCAACAGTCAGCGTGGCTCGAGTTCCAACTGGGAGATAAAGATTTCGAAGAGTTGTGTCCACCACCGCAAGAGATGCAGAGTCCGACGTGTCACTGCCGCCAACGTTCGTGGCAATCACGTCATAACTGCCAGCATCTGAAAGTTCTGCTTTAAAACGATAGGAAGCTCGTGTCGCGCCTTTGATGCTGCGACCGGCTTTGCGCCATTGGAGGGTCGGCACAGGAACGCCACCAGGCACCACGGAGAAACTTGCTACTGCCCCGAGTGCGACGATCTGCGAGTTCGGATCAGTGACCACAACTTCCGTGGCTTCCAAGCCTGTTCCAATGAGCGCCACGTCGAGCGCGCTTTCATCAGCGTCACTGCTGCTGATGCGAACAGATGCCTGTTTACCGCCAATGCTGGTAGGGGTGAAGGAGATGGTAAGCACAAAGGATTCCCCCGGAGCCAAGGAGCTTGGTGGTAATGCCGCGATCTTGAAAAGATTGGCATTGGCCCCTGAAACGACCGCTTTCAAATTGGTCAGCGGGGCAGAACCTAAATTACGAATTACCAACTGACGCTGTGCAGACGTCTGGATGATCACACCACCAAAATCCAACGAAGACTCATCGACGAGTTCAACGGCCACCTCCTCAGTGGTGGCGCCACTGGGACTTTTCACAGCAATATCAGATCCCGAAATAGTGAAGAGGCGAAACACATAGATACAGCCTTGGTCGATCAAAGGTGAGCCATTAAAGCCATCTGGGTCAGCTTGGAAGGCTCCCACCACAGCCGTTGTTAGATCCACAGCAACGGAGCTCCCAAACCAGTCGCCAGAGCGACCACCTGTGGCGGTCAGCTTTGCATCCTGTGTGAAAGTTCCACTGACATCACTGAACAGATAGGCGCTGCCTTCATTCGGGTTGATGACATCGTCGCCTGGCGCGCCGATGATGGCCACTTTACCATACTGACTGATAGCGGCCCCGAATCGATCCCCCTCTGCAATGTCCGTGGAAAGGATTTGCTGGGTTTCTGTCCATGTCGATGCTGGTTTACGGAAAACGAAAGCTGCACCTGATCCAGGGGCGGAGACGGTTGTGCGTCCGGGAGCGCCAATGATTGCTGCGTCAGCGCCAAGACTCGCCGCGTCACCAAAGAAATCACCTGCCACACCATCGGTGAGTGTCAGCGTTTGGTCCTGAGTCCATGTGGTTCCACTTCCACTGAAGACATAGGCACCGCCCTTCGTTGATTCCCTCTGCGGTGCGCAGACAAATGCTGTTCCACCTCGGATCGCCACCGAACCGCCAAACCCATCACCAGCAATGCCATCGGTGGCTGTCAAAATAGCTTTCTGAGTCCATGTGGAGCCAGCGCGCGCAAAAATGTAGGCGCTTCCTTTGTTGCTGTTGCCATTCGGCGCTCCAATCAGCAGTTGTGTGCCATCCACCGAAAGGCTTTCCCCGAACCACGCTCCTGCCGCAGGAATTCGTGCCACGGTCTTGGCCGTCTGTGCCCACAGGCCCGTCACGATACCAAAGGAATATACGGCTCCAGCATCATCTTTGCCGGGGAGATCAGCTAGCCTGGCACCCGCCAGAGCATACCCCTCACCCAAGGCCACGACACCACCCAATCGATCTCCGGCCTTGCCATCCTTGGCCTTGAGTTTAGCGACCAGTGTCCACGTCGTTCCCGAGCGCTCGAAGAGATAGGCAGCACCAGCATCTGTGCCGAGAAGGCTGTCATCCCCAGGGGCACCGACGACGGCTCGATCCCCCAAAACATCGACTGAATGACCAAGAAAATCGCCAGGGCGACCACACTCAAGTTCGCCAATGCCAAGTTTGGCCTCAAATGATGTAAAGAGCGGGTCGATCGTGATCGGGTAAGCAGCGCCCGTATCAGCAACGAGGATCGAAACTCCTTGTTGGGAGGCTTTCATCGAGGCTGGCAGTTCCTTACCATTGGCATCCCACACCACGAGTTTGTTGTAGGCCAATACCTGACTGCCGTCTTTGGCCACCATCTGGATACTTCCCTGATAAGGTCTTGTCTCCAGACCAGTCAGGCTCACATCGACTTGCAATTCGGCACTAGAGCCATCCTCAGAGGGCTTGTTGAGAACAGTAAAGCCGTGTTCAATGCCATTCGGGCGGTTTTCATACCACTCGATCAGCCCACCTCTTGCATATTCCACTCGACTGCCGCTGGCGGTGGGCTTGAGGTCGGTATTAAGAGGCTGACGCTCAGTCCCTCTTCCGTAGTGTGTAGCGCGAACATTGATCTCCCAGTCTGCTTGAAGTCCTGAGCGCAGCTTGGCACCGTGGCCTGTAAAGCGCGCCGTGATCTGCTGGCTCGGATTCGCGGCAAAAAAATGCACGCCCTCGTTTCCTGGATAATTCCGTTCATCAGTATCTGGTGACTGAATTTGGTGCAATGCGCTGTAAAACGCCTGCCAGAGTGACTTGGCTTCGGCGTCCTTCGAAATATAATCCTTCGTGGCTCCATGCTCAACTCTTGGAGTTTCTGTTGCAGCAACAGAGGAAGCTGTGGCAGTAATATTAGTAGGCTCGGGAGTAAGTGCATTTCCGAAATTTGCAACGGGCGCACGCCACCAAGAAAACATCCCAGCAGCGATAATCAATAGAACTGGCAAGGCGATCCGGAACGACTTTGGCATTTTTTGCTGAGAAGCAGCAGGTGTGGGCGTGAGCGGTTTCATAGTTTGTCTAAGGTTAGTGACGACTTACTTACCAAAAAGCATTTTCTCACATCTCACTATCCTTGGTAAAGTCTTTTGTGCGCAAGAATTGCGCCTGTGCCGTCACCCCGCCGCGATCCGAACCGGTCTATCACCCAAAAACAACTCAACGTGAGGGGGTAATGTTCTCGGATTTTTTAAACCTTCACCCAAGTCTTCGAATCGCTGCTCTTGAGGATGGCTTCACAGAGCTTTACTTCGTGATGGCCGTCTTCAGCAGTCGCGAAAATTGCAGGAGTTTTTTTGCCACTGGCAATGTGCTCATAGACGGCCCGGTAGTGCATCTTATGTCCATCACTAAAGCCTTCGGGGTGACCAGGGGGATAGTCGGTGAAGTTGGCGACGTCTTCGAGGAAGCCTGGCGTGCCACGCTGGAGAATCTGATTTGGCTCATCGCGACGACCGAGCAGGATCTCGTTTGGCTGCTGGAGATCCCAGCGAACGCTGCCCTTCGTGCCATAAATGCCGAGCCCGAGACTGCATTTCCACCCCGCAGCGACCTGGGAGATACTGGCATTCGCATGAACACCGTCCACAAAGCCGTGTTTGGCCTTCCCGAACTTCAAAAGCACGCTACCGAAGTCTTCGGTATCGACCTTGTATGGCACCATGGTTTTTGGATCTATCTTGGCAAAGGTCTGAACTTTACCTTT
>JBILPY010000466.1:0-4027 GCA_044373575.1 Prosthecobacter sp.
ATAGATGCCATGCGGAATAAAGTGCGCCGTCCTCATTTGTTAGCGCCGGGATATTCATCGCAATCTCGCCTGCTTAGCGCCGTTTCATCGCTGCATGAAGTCCCTGTTCATCCTTTTTTCGTCCTTCGCCCTCGCAGCTTCGTCCTTCGCGGCAAAGCCCAACATCCTCTTCCTGCTCAGCGATGATCACAGCTATCCGTTCCTGAGCGCTTACGGCGACACGAACGTCAAAACGCCGACGCTCGACCAGCTCGCGGCGGAGGGGATGAAGTTTCACCGCTTCTTCACCGGCGCTCCGCAGTGTGTGCCCTCGCGTGCCACGCTCATGACCGGTCGCTCGCCGGTGGCCGCACGCATGACGCGCTTCTCCGCGCCGCTGCCGCGCGATGAGATCACGCTGCCCGAGCTGCTGCGCGATAAAGGCGGCTACTTCACCGGCGTGTGCGGCCGCAGCTTCCATCTCGATGGCTCGGCCAAAGGTGGTGCAGCGGCTGCCAAAGTCTTCCAGGAGCATCAATTGAAGACCTTCATCGACCGCGTGGACTCGCTGAACCAATGCAGCGACAACGAAGTGGCTTCGCAAGTCGCCGCCTTTCTCGACAAGAAGCCTGCGGGCAAGCCCTTCTTCATGTGGGCGAACTTCAGCGATCCGCATCACGTCTGGAACGCCCCCGCCGAGTTCCGCCCTGATCCCGCCTCGCTGAAACTGCCCGCACATTTCCCCGACCTACCCGGCGTGCGCGAGCAGCTCGCCGACTACTGCGCCGAGGTGAACCGCGTGGACCGCACTGTCGCAGGCGTGCTCGATGTGCTAAAGGAACGCGGCCTCATGGACAGCACGATCATCGTCTTCTGCGGTGACAACGGCATGGCCATGCCGCACGGCAAAGGCTCCCTCTACGATCCCGGCTCGAACGTGCCCTTCCTCGTCCGCTGGCCCGGCGTCGTGAAGCCCGGCGGCGACACACGCGCCCTCATCAGTGGTGAAGACCTCGCGCCGACGCTGCTCGATGCCGCAGGACTCGCAGCGGGCTCCAAAATGAGCGGCGCGAGCTTCCTCCCGCTGCTCAAAGGCGAAAAGCATGTGCCGAGGAAGCACATCTTCGTCGAGCGCGGCCCCCATGGCTCCGCACCCGTTCAGGCCAGCATGACCAATGCCGGCTACGACCTCGCCCGCGCCGTGCGCAGCGACCGCTTCAAGTTCATCTACAACTGCACGCCCTGGATTCCCTATTCGCCCGTCGATTCCGCCGGAGGAGTCGCGTGGCAGCAAATGCAGGCCGCCAATGCCGCCGGGAAACTCCCCCCCGGCATGGCCGCCACCTACTTCACCATGCCGCGCCCCGTCTATGAACTCTATGACCTCGACGCCGATCCCGGCGAACTGAACAACCTCAGCGGCAAACCCGAACTCGCCGCCACTGAGCGCGAACTCCGCGCCGCTCTCGCTGAAAAGATGATCCTCGACTGGGACTATCTCCCGCTGCCCGATCTGATGGAAGGCAACGCAGGCGATGGCAGTGCCAAGAAGGGCAAAGGCAAAGGGAAGAAGAAGTAGCCGTGCTCTGAGATTCAGGCACTGTGCCCGCCCATGCCGGACATCGTCCTCGCCACGCTCAACGCCAAATACATCCACGCCTCCTTCGGGCTCCGCTACCTCATGGCGAACCTCGGGGAGCTGCGGGACCGCGCCTGCATGGCTGAGTTTGTGATCAATCAGCAACCGCTGGAGATCGTGGAGGCGGTCCTGACTCATGAGCCGCGTATCGTGGGCTTCGGCGTCTATATTTGGAATGTGGAGCAGACGACGGAGGTGGTGGCTCTGCTCAAGCGCATCCGCCCGGAGCTGATCATCATCCTCGGCGGCCCGGAGGTCTCGTATGAAACCGAAGGCCAAGAAATCGTGGCGTTGGCGGATCATGTCATTACCGGCGAGGCGGATGTGAAGTTCGCGGAGGTGTGTCGCGGGGTGCTGAATGACACAGGCACTCCTGCCTGTGATGTCTCAGTGGGCAGACAGGAGTGTCTGCCTCACATCATCCCCGCTGAACTGCCAGCGTTGAACTCGCTGGCCTCGCCCTACGAGCTCTACACGGACGAGGATCTCAAAAACCGCGTCATCTATGTGGAGGCTTCGCGTGGGTGCCCGTTCACCTGCGAGTTTTGTTTGTCGTCGCTCGACATCCCTGTGCGGGCTTTTCCCACGGAGGCGTTTCTGGCCTCGATGCAGCGGCTGCTGGATCGCGGGGCCACGCAGTTCAAGTTTGTGGACCGCACCTTCAATCTGCATCTGCCGACGAGCACAGCGATTTTGCAGTTCTTCCTCGATCGCTGGCGCGAGGGTTTGTTTCTGCACTTCGAGATGGTGCCGGATCGCCTGCCTGAGCAGTTGCGTGGACTCATTCGGCAGTTTCCGGGCGGTGCGGTGCAGTTTGAGGTCGGCATTCAGACCTTTGATGACGCCACCTCGAAAAACATCAGCCGCAGGCAGAACCTCGGCCGACTCGCGGACAACTTTCGCTTCCTGCGGGAGGAGACGGGCGTCCACATTCATGCAGATCTGATCGTTGGTTTGCCGGGCGAAGGCATCGAGAGCTTCGGACGCGGCTTTGACCGGCTCGTTCGCCTCGGGCCGCAGGAGATCCAGGTCGGCATCCTGAAGCGTCTGCGCGGCACTCCCATCGTCCGGCACGATGACGAGTATCACATGATCTATGCGCCGCATCCGCCGTATGAGATTCTCTCCACGTGGGACATCCCCTTCGCCGACATGCAGCGCATGAGGCGCTTCGCGAGGTATTGGGACATCGTGGCGAACAGCGGCCACTTCACCGCCACCCTGAAGCTGCTGTGGCGCGATGAGGCTTCGCCCTTCAACGAGTTTCTCCTCTTCAGCGACTGGCTGCATGCCACGCTTCGGCGCACGCATCAGATCGCGCTCGGGGTCGTGGCGCAGGCGCTCTTTGACTTCCTCGTTCAGGAATCCGGCGTGGAGGCGGAGCTGGCGGCGAGCACACTGGAAGGAGACTGGCACCGCACACCAAGCCGTGAGGCGCTGAACCTTCGCGGGCGGTCGCTTTCTGCAAAAGCGAGCGTGCGAGGCGCGAAACGTCAGGCGCGGCATGTGCAGACGGTCTGATTACCGGATCACTTTTGAAGATGCCGATTGAGAAACCAACGAGCACCAGATGAGCTACTTCCTTCACTTCCTTGTCGTCGCTTACCTGAGCTCTGCGAGCCTGCTCACAGGAGGTGAATGGCCTCGTGATCTCAGCGCTCCTTTTGGGAAGTCGCCTGTTTTGGATGGCGAGATTTCAAAGGGCGAGTGGGCAGACGCGACACCTTTTGAGGGAACGAAAGGCTGGACGCCGCAATTCACGCCGACCACGAGCCCAGCGGATCTCTCGCTTCGCGGCTGGGTGAAGTATGATGACTCGCGACTGTGGTTTGCCTTCGATGTCACGGACGATGTGCTCTACGGCATCGACATCGACCGCTGGCTGCCGGAGAAGAATCCGCAGGCACATGAGCTGACGCCGCAGGGCTGGCCTTGGTTTGGCGATGAGATGGAGATCCTCATCAATGCGGCGAACACATGGGAAGGTGACGAGAACGCGCGTGGCTGCGGTCACAGTTGGCAAATGGTGTGCAACCTCACCAAATCCCGCCTCGGGGGCATCGGCACGGGTGGTTTGCTGGAAGGGGAGCCGAGAGTGAAGCCGGAAGCCTGGAACATTTACCGGAAGTGGATCGAGAGTGGTGCCATGCAGGCCGTGGCCAAACCGAAACAGGGTGGCAAAGGCTATATCATCGAGTGGAGCATCGCCTTTGATCCCTGCCTCGAAGTGACGGCGGGCAAGTTCTTTGCTCCCAGTGATCAGGAGGTGGTGATGGGCCTGAACATCGCCATCGGCGATCTCGACGAGAAGGCGAAAGGGCAGGGGAACTTCGGCAACTTCCTCCATGAAGACTGGTTTGCCGGAGAGAAGAACAAGCGCACGAATCTCCGCCAGTTCGGACGGCTCCG
>JBILPY010000003.1:0-39570 GCA_044373575.1 Prosthecobacter sp.
ATGAGCACCCCTGCTACCACACGCTGCTACATCTCGCTGAACCGCCTCGCGCAACTCACCGGCCACAGCCGCGTGACGCTCCTACTGCGCCTCAAGGATGGCAAGCTGCAGGCCGATGCCGCTATGGACATCGGTGGCGGTAAACTGCTGCCCCTGTTCTTCGCCGATAAAGCAACCCCTTCCCTGGCTGTCGCAACCAAGGCTGCGCACCCATTGCTGTGATCCATCTTTGCGCCACAACGGCAGCACACATCGCTTCACACCATCGACAAGTCACACACACCATGCCGCCCTCGCTCAACCTCCTGGTCCAATCCCTGAAACTGCCCGCCCTCGGCAAGGCCCAGGTCCTCGCCCTCAAATCCCTGCAAGACAACTGGGAGCGGCATTCGGAACGGATGGAGCAGTTGCGACCGGAGCGTGTCCTGCTCGATCAAAAGGCCGCATACGGGGCCTTCACGGCTGATCCCTCCCCGGAGAACGAGCAACGCCTGGCTGTGCTCGCTGATGAACGCCTCACCACCAAACGCTACGCGCTGCTGCGCCAAGCCCACGCGGAGGTCAGGCACCAGATCATGGGGAAAGCGACCTCGCTGCTTCGATCTCACCTTGAATCCATCCAGCATAGCTTGAGGACGGAGTTGCAGTCACGGGAGGCTGCCGCTGAAGCCGAAGGACGCAGCAAGCGCACCGACGAAGGTTGCCTCCAACTGCGTATGGCGGCTGAGGAACTGGCTCAATGGATCAAATTGTTCGATCAGGGGGGCGAAGACGGCTGGCTGGAGATGTTCTCAGATGCGCTGCAATGCCTCGGCGGCGAGGACGCCTCGGCCAAAAGAAAACACCCGTATCGAGCCCTTCCAACCTTGTTGCACAACAATGATGCACAACCATGACACTTGGGAACCTTCCGCTGCCGCCTCCGCACGTCTACACCGTCGCTTATCACGGCCGATCATCATGCCTGCGCAATAGCCTTGCTCATGAGAGTTTAGCAGGCCTCATGGCCGTCCGCAGCGGCCTGCAACCTGACGGTGAGATGAAGTAGGGAAGGGCTGGAAAATCAGAGGCAATGTCCCACCTCAAGCCAGCGCTGGGTGCCCGTTTGGTAAGCATTTACGTGCTGGTGCAAGCCGTTGGAGGGGTGAGTGTGCGCCTGCCTGCTTGAACGTGGGAAGGCTTCATGACGGCCTGGAACTCGAAAAAAGTGGAAAGCACAAATTTGCGTTCTCATGGAATTTGCGTGGTGGTGTCCCAACCCAAGGACACAGACGCGCACGGAAAGAGATTCCCTTGCACGGGTCGGCACACATCGGCACGCAGTAGCCTGCCAAGGCAATTTTCTAGCAAACGCACGAATAAATCATCACCCCCGTCATCACCGCCCTGTTGCTTATGCCACTGGCTCCACTGCCATCCGCAGGTGCAACGAAAGAATGAGCCCCTCCCTTCGCAAAACTGCGCCCTGAGCTTCTCCATCCTCGTGAGCATGGCATTAGCTGGGAATTCATCGGCAGTATCAAAGAAGGTATCATTTGTCCGACCATGGGCGAACCACCGGACTACAAACCCAACCATTGTATGTGTTGCGCCGTTCGTCACCGTAGTTCGGCAACTCAATACTCGACTGGAGTTGCCTCAAAAGTGCGTTGGAAGTTCTGGCCGAAGCGGGAGACGTCGCGGAATCAGCGTGCTGCGTTGCTAGGGGCCGCTGCTGAGCCAATAGAGACGTTGGCAGAAAACTGAAAGAAATCTGACTGCGGCCTAGTAACTGGTATGACCTCCTACCACAGGTCTATTCTGATTCTTTTCTAACTATGAAACTTATCCGCTTTGGCACCCCCGATCATGAAAAACCTGGCATCATCCTTGACGATGGTCGCCGCATCGACGTGTCGGCGTTTGGGGCTGACTACGATGAACGCTTCTTCGGCAGCGATGGATTACAGCGGCTGGCGGCTTGGGTGAAGGTTAATGCGGCCGCGGCTCCTACGGTGGATGCGAGCGTGCGGCTGGGGCCGTGTATCGCGCGTCCGAGCAAGATCGTGTGTGTGGGCTTGAACTACACGGATCATGCGAAGGAATCGGGAATGCCGATCCCAGTGGAGCCGATTTTGTTTTTAAAGAGCACGTCGTCCATCGTCGGACCGAATGATGATGTGGTGATACCGAGGAGCTCGCGTAAAACAGACTGGGAAGTGGAGCTGGCGATCATCATCGGCAAAAAGGCACAGTATGTCAGTGAGGCAGATGCAATACAGCATGTGGCTGGCTACGCGCTGCACAATGATTACAGTGAGCGCGAGTGGCAGCTTGAGCGTGGCGGTCAATGGGTGAAGGGAAAGAGCTGCGACACCTTTGCTCCGCTGGGGCCGTTCCTGGCGACAGCGGACGAGATTCCTGACCCGCATAACCTGCCGCTGTGGCTGAAGGTGAACGGTGTGACACGGCAGAACAGCAGCACGGCGCAGATGATATTCGGAGTGCCGAAGCTGGTCAGTTACATCAGCCAGTTCATGACGCTACTGCCCGGCGATGTGATCAGCACGGGCACACCACCGGGTGTGGGGCTTGGATTGAAACCTGAGCCTGTCTTCCTGAAACCCGGTGATGTGGTGGAACTGGGTATCGCCGGACTCGGTGAATCACGACAGGTGGCGCGAGCGTTCACGGGGGGCATGATGATTCAATGACCTCACCTGTGAAATCCTCTCTCGAACAAAAACTGAAAGCCCTTCTCCCGCGTGGGCGTGTGCTGACTTCGGCGGCTCAGTTGGCTGGCTATGGCGCGGATGGGTTGGGGTATAAGAATCATTTGCCGGATGCGGTGGTGATTCCGGCGGATGCGGAGGAGCTGGCTGGCTTCATGCAAGGCGCGAGGGCGCTGGGGGTGCCGGTGGTGATGCGTGGAGCGGGCACTTCGCTTTCGGGTGGACCGGTGGCGGCGCAGGGTGGTGTGATCGTTCACACATCGGCGTTGAAGAAGATTCGGGAGATTAACACGGAAGGCTTTTGGTGTGAAGTCGAATGCGGTGTGGGACTCAATGATCTCGATGCTGCGCTGAAGCCGCATGGCGTGTTTTATCCGCCTGATCCATCAAGTGGCCCGGTCTGCACGCTCGGTGGCAATGTGGCGTCGAACGCGGGTGGCGCACATTGCTTTCGCTACGGCGTGACAAGCAATTACGTGCTCGGTGTTGAGGCGGTGATGCTGGACGGCAGCGTGCATCGATTTGGTGGGCCTGCGGGTGGGCGTGGGCCTTGGCGTGAGGATTGGAAACGCTTCATGATCGGCTCCGAAGGCACGCTGGCGGCTTTCACGCGTTTCTGGCTAAGACTGCTGCCATTGCCGGAGAAAGTGTGGACCTTCCGCGCGACGTATCCCGATTTGAAAACGACGGAGGCGGCAATTCATGCCCTCGTAGCGCATTCGTCGTATCCGGCGGCCATTGAGATGCTTGATCCGCGTGGTGTGGCGATGGTGGAGAGCAGCCAGATGGCTTGCGGATTGCCCGAGGGTTCGTTCATGCTGCTGGTGGAGATTGATGGCCCTGAGGCGCTGGTGAACGCTCGCGTGCAGTCCGTCGCCGAGCTTTTGCGTCATGCAGGCTCGAATGATGTGATGTTTAGCGATGAGGATGCCCTTCGCCAAAAGCTCTGGAAAGCCCGCAAAGCCTCCGGTGGTCTGCTCGGCCAGTTGAGCCCCAGTTACGTCGTGCAGGACGCGGTGATACCGAAGCGTGCCTTGGCAGAGGTGCTGCAACTGGTCTATGATGAAGCCGATGCCGCGAACATCCGCGCAGTGAATATCTTCCATGCAGGCGATGGCAATCTGCATCCGAACTTCCTCTTCGATTCGCGTGTGCCGGGCGAACTGGAGAAGGTGGAACTCATCAGCAAGCGCCTCATGCAGCGCGTTATCGACGTCGGTGGCACGCTCAGTGGCGAGCACGGTATCGGCAATGACAAGTCCGCCTACATGCCACTGGTCTTCGGTCCGGACTCCATGCGTCTCCAACTCTCCGTGCCAGCCGCCTTCAATCCCGCGCATCAAATGAATCCGCTCAAGGTTTTCGACAACCGTCGCTTCGTCGCATGAACATCTTCCCACCCATGCAGAGCGAGCGGCTCTTTGTTCCCTTCCTGGATGAAGTGGATGGCACTCTTTGCCTGCCCGCGAATGCGACAGCGGCTGATATTCATTCGCAAGCTCGCACGCATCGCCTGCGCTTTCCGCTTCTTGTGGATGAGGCGAAGCCTTTGCGCGAACAAATCGCTGCCACCACTCATGCGCCTGCCTCGTGCCGCTTTGGGCCGTATTGCGATAACATCCTCGGCATGAACTGGCGGTTGCCGAGCGGGCGTATCGCACGCATCGGCGAGCGTGTCGTCAAAACCACGACGGGCTATGATTGGCTGCGCTTCCTGCTGCACAGCGGTTCTCGCTACGGCGAGCCTGTGGACTACGTTTTGCGGTTGCGACCTGATTGTGGATTCACGGCCATCGCCCGCTTTGATGGCAGCACCCAGGCCCTGCATTCCTGTGTCTCCAAACTCCTTCACAGCGGCTGGATGCACTGGTGGGATGCGGTGGATTACATCACGGAAGGCAAGGCATCGTTCATCCTGGTAATGATCCATTGCGTGCCAGAGGAAGCGTCCATCTTCACCCAACAGATCGAACACATCGCGGCATCGACAAGCACTCAGCTTACGCTGCAAAACAACGTGCCACCGCCACTCGATGGTCTTCCCGATCTCGTGATCAAGACGACGCCTGATCGTGTCATCGGTCTCTCTGCGGAACTCGCGCACGCTGCGCGGCGTTGTGTGGCGCTGTGCTACAGCGGTGTCGTCCACGTCTATATGAACGAGAGCGATGACCTCACCGAGCGCACGCAAGCTCTCGTCCAACCTTACACAGCAGAGCTCCACACCCTCGGTGGCGATTGGCACTCACGCTGGTTGCCTGCCACGCCGCCAACCATCACCGAGTCTGCGTGGCTCAACACGCTGGAGGAAGCCATTCATGAGCACTGAAGCAATGCATCCAGACTACTTTTCCAACTGCACCCACTGTGGCTTCTGCCTTGCCGTGTGCCCGACTTACAAACTCACTGGCGATGAGAACAACTCACCGCGTGGGCGATTGCGCCTTTGGAGTGAGGAAGCGGCGGGACGACTGCCGCAAGACAAATGGACGGACTTTTACACCGCTGAATGTGTGGGTTGTCTCGCCTGTGAGACGGCCTGCCCTGCGACGGTGCCGTATGGTGAAATCTTCGAGCATGTTCGTCATGAGCACGTCGCCTCGCATCGCTTCAAACCAAAGCTCGCGCTCCGACTGGCAGCCGCAGCGGTCACTCGGCCGCTGTTGTTCAATCTCGCCCTGCTTCCCGCACGACTCTTGCGCCGCGCGGGCCTCAGTGTGCATCGTTTTCTTTTCCCTGGTCGTCCGGCCGCTTTGAAAAGCACCGCAGCGTATGCCGATGAACTCATGCAGCGGCATCGCCCTACCGGTCCGCGTGTGGCTTTTCTCACTGGTTGCCTGATGGAAGCCATGTTCCGCGAGATCAACTTCGCCACGGTGCGTGTGCTCATTGAGAACAATGTCCAAGTCATCATTCCTGACGGTCAAGGCTGCTGCGGCGCGTTCCAGGAGCACACCGGACTTGATGGTGTCGAAGCGCTTCGCGAGCAGAACCGGCGAGCGTTTGGCCCGCTCGATGTTGATGCCATCCTCAGCAACTCGTCCGGTTGCGGTTACGCTTTGGACAAGACATTGCAGCCCGGCAAACAAGTGCGCGATGTGCTCGGCTTCCTCGGTGAACTCAGCCCTGTGCGCCGCCAGCGTGGCCGCGATGATGGCACGCGAGTCTATGTCGATCTGCCCTGCCATCTCGTGCATGGACAGAAGGCGGCAGGCATACCCGCGAATGTGCTCGATGCCACTGGCTACCGTTGGGAACTCGCGCCCAAGGCCAAAGATTGCTGCGGCTCTGGTGGTGTTTACAACATCCAGAAGCCCGAGAACGCACAGCAGATCCTCGCCGACAAATCCGCCTTCCTCAACGAAGCCGAAGGCGCGCCCGTCATCCTCGGCACCTCCAACCACGTCTGCATGATGCAATGGCACAGCGCCGGGGCCACCGGACTCGTCACCCGCCCCTACGAGGTGAGACACATCATCCAACTCCTCGATCCAGGAGAGAAGTTCAGCATCCCTTCCAACTCACCACAGCCATGAAAATCAACACCCTGATCGCCTTCGCAGCGTTGCTCACGTTGTCCGCATTGAATGCCGCCGAGCCGGTTGATCCGAACCGCTTTGAAAAGGAAGTCCTCGTGCCGGCGGCGCGTGATGCGATCCAAATGGAAGTGCTGCCCGGTGGCGATGTCATCTTTGCCGAGTTCTGGGGCACCGTTAAACGATGGGACGCGAAGTCAGGCGGCGTGAGCATTCTGGGCACGGTGCCGACTTATGCGAAGGGCGAGATCGGACTGCTCGGCATGGCGGTCGCGCGGGATTTTGAGCAGAGCGGGCATGTCTATGCCTTGTTCGCGCCGACGGCGAAACTCGGCACCGTGCGGGTGAGCCGATTCACGGTGAAGGACGGCAGGATGGCGGCGGAATCGGAGTTGGAACTGCTGTCATGGCCTTATGATACCGAGCATGTCTTCCACATGGGCGGCGCGATTTGGATGGATGGGAAAGGCGATCTCTACATCGGCAATGGCGACAACTGTCACTATGATCCGGGCTTGCCTCAGGACACGCGGTCGGATCGCAAAAACTGGGACGCCTTCCGCTCCGCCGCCAACTCGCGCGATCTGCGCGGGAAGGTGCTGCGCATTCATCCCAAGCCGGAGGGCGGCTACTCCATCCCCGAGGGCAATCTTTTTGCCGATGGCAAGGACGGCAGGCCGGAAGTCTTCGCCATGGGCGTGCGCAATCCCTTCCGCCTCTCCGTGGATGACAAGACGGGCACGCTCTACTTCGCCGATGTCGGCCCGAACATCATGCCTTCGCTCGGCGTGAAGCCGGATGGCTACGAGGAACTCAATGCCACGCAAACGGCGGGCAATTTCGGCTGGCCGCTCTTTGTCGGGCCAAATGAAGCGCTGCCACTCTATGATTTCGCCGCGAACAAAGAGGGCAAACGTTACGACCCGCAATCGCCGGAGAATCTGTCGCCGCGCAACACGGGCATTCAAAAACTGCCACCCGCCAAGCCCGCGCTCATCTGGTATTCGAGCCTGCCTTCGAAAGACTTCCCCACGGTCGGCAGTGGTGGTCGCTCCATCATGGCTGGGCCGGTGTATCGCTACGATGTGACGAATCCTTCCCCCATCAAGCTTCCCGAAGCGCTCGATGGCCGCCTCTTCATTTACGAGTGGATGCGCAACTGGATTCAGACCGTGAAGCTCGGCACCCCAGGGCCGGAGATCGAGCCCTTCGTGCCGACTTGGAATCTGCGCCGCCCCATCGACATGAAGATCGGTTCCGATGGTGCGCTTTATATGATCGAGTATGGCGACCAGTGGTGGGAGAACAACGACAGCCGCATCGTGCGCGTCGTTTACCGTCGCGGCAATCGCCCGCCTGTGGCACGCCTCAGCGCGAGTGAAACAGCGGGAAAACAACCGCTCGCGCTCACCTTTGATGCAGCTGCATCGAGCGATCCCGATGGCGATGCGCTGAAATTTGTCTGGAGCATCGCGGGCAAAGAACAGACCGGCGACGCTGCGAAGTTTGCGCACACGTTTGATCAACCCGGCAGCTATGAAGTCAGCATGACCGCGCTCGACAGCAGCGGCGCGAAGAGCACCGCGAAGGAGATGATTCACGTCGGCAATGGCCGGCCCATCGTGCGCTTCGAGTCGCCAGCGCATGGTTCGTTCTTCGATTGGGATTCCAAGATTCCTTACAAGGTGTCCGTCACCGAAACCGATGGCGACGCGATGCAAACGAATATCACCACCGTGCAGGGCGAGTTCCGCGGACGCCGTTTTGCCAGCGAGGGTGACAAGGATGTGCTCGATCCCGGACTCGCCATGATGCGCGCCAGCACCTGCTTCGCCTGCCACATGGCCGACACTCCATCGGCCGGTCCGCCTTACAAAACCGTCGCCTTGAAATACAAGGACGACCCCGCCGCTGCCGAACGTCTCGCGCAGAAAGTCCTCAGCGGTGGCACGGGCGTGTGGGGGCAGCTTCCCATGCCGCCGCATCCGCAGCACAGCATCGAGCAACTCCGCCGCATGGTCGCCTGGGTGCTCTCGCTCAAGGACGATCCCGCCAGCCCGCCGCAGTCCGGAGCCAGCGGCACCTTCACCGCGCCGAAGAAGCCCGAGAAAGGCACACGCGTGGACGAGGGCGTGCTCATCCTCACCGCCGCTTACACCGATGATGGCAAGCAAGCCACCCTGCCGCGCCTGCGTGGTGAAGGCACCGTGGTGCTGCATTCCCGCCGCAAAAAAGCTGCGCTCTATGATGAGAACCACGGCATGGCCTACGTCGAGCACGCCTACGGGGAGAAGGCCATCGTCGGCCACTTCAAAGACGGCACCCACATCCTCTGGCGCGACCTGAACCTCGCCGGCATCTCGCGCATTACCGTCCGCGCCGGTTGCTTCGACACCCAAGGCGGCACCCTCGAAGTCCGCAGCGGCTCACCCACCGGCCCCGTGCTCGCCAGTGTCGAAGTGAAGCCCTCCGGCCAAGCCGACTCAGGCGAGTTCCTCTCCATCCCCGCCACGCTCACGAACGCCAACGGCCTCACCGACGTCTGCGTCGTCGCCCGCTGCGCCGACAAGAACACCGAACTCGGCCTGAACTGGATCGAGTTTCAACCGTGATGTGATCTGTGATGAATCACACCCTCCTCACCGCCGTGCTGCTTGCACCCCTGGCATCGCTGCACGCCGCTGATGCGCCCGCGCCCGATCTGAAGCCAGGCACGAGGATCATCCTGAAGTTCCCAGAACTGCCGCAGACACTCTATGCGATGCAGTCGGGACAGGAGGCGGTGACGCAGGCGTATCTCGTCCTGCCGGAAAACTACTCGCCGGAGCGGAAGTTCCCGTTGTTTGTCTTCCTCTACGGCGGACACGGAGGGCCAGGCGCGGGTCCGGGACGCGGACAGCAGATCATGGAGAACAAGGACTGCATCTTCGTGAACCTGCCGTTGTTCAAAGCCAAGTTCGATCCCACTGGCCCCTTCAAAGGACTGCTCATCACCACCGAGCAAGACGGTGAGACCATTTGCCGGGCTTGCACCGCGATGCTGAAGAAGGTCTATGCCGCCATCCCGAACATCGACACCGCGCACAACATCATCGGCGGTATGTCGAACGGCGGGCACTCCATTGTCGCGATGTTTGAGCAAGGTGACGCCTATCTCATGAGCACCTTCCAGAACCTCGTGCTCATCGAAGGCGGCTGGTATTCGATCAAAACCTTCGAGCGCTACCAAGGCAAAGCCATCCTCTATCTCCACGGCGACTACGCCGGGCAAAACGACTGGCTGGGCAAGAAGATGCGCGAGGATCTGCCGAAGGCCGTGAAGAAACTCGAAGACGCGATCGCCGCTTACCAACTCAACGCCACGGGTCTCGTGATGAAGGACACCGGCCACGACATGCCGGCGAAGTTCAATGCCGACGTCAAAGCGTGGGTGCTGAAGCAACTCGCTCAATAGCTCACGATGCCGAACGGCCACAATTTCAAAGCATGAAACCCACCCTCACACTCCTCGCCGCACTACTGCTCGCGCCGCTCGTCACGCTGCACGCCGCAGATACACGCTACGCACCGACTTGGGCGGGCATCGCTCCGAAGCGTGTCATCAAGCACTCAAACACGCGGAATGACACGCTCGCCAATGCCGTTTCGGCCCTGAAACCAGGCGACCAGCTTGTCATCGCCGCAGGCACCTACAGCGTGGAGCGCACATGGCACATTGAGGTCAGCGGCACAGCCGAGGCACCGATCTGGATTTTGGCGGAGGAAGGCGCTCGGGTGATTCTCACTCGCCCGGACGACAAGCAGAACGTGCTCAACATCGGCCAGGGAACTCCGGTGCATCATCTTTGCCTTCGCGGCGTGGAGATCACGGGCGGCAGTCATGGATTGCGTCTCGGGCAGTGCAGCGAGGTTTGGATTGATCAATGTCACATCCATCACACGGGCTCGGTTTGCCTCACTGCGAACAGCGCGAACACGCGTCGGCTTTTCCTCACGCGCAATCACAACCACCATGGCGGTGGCCACGGCGAGGGCATGTATCTCGGCGCGAACTACGGCCAGTTCATCATGAGCGAGAGCGTGATCGCGCTGAACCACATCCATGATTGCAAAGGCGAGCAAGGCGATGGCATCGAAGTGAAGCAGGGATCATGGGGCAATCTGATCGCGGAGAACGACATTCACGACACGCAGTATCCCTGCATCACCGTGTATGGCACCGCCGGGAAGCCGGTGAACATCATCGAGCGCAATCTCTGTCGCCGCAGTGCCGACAGCGCCATGCAGGTGCAGGGCGAGGCCATCGTGCGCAACAACGTGCTCATCGGAGGCAAAGGCTCCGGTTTCGCCAGCCAGGATCACCAGGGCAAGTCGCTGAACCTGCAAGTCATCCACAACACGATCATCAACACGAGCGATGCCTTCAAAGGCAGCTCATGGAATGCCCGCGAGGGCATGGTCCTCGCCAACAACATCCTCTACTCCCGCGACAAAAGCGCGATGAACTTCCCGAAGGGAAAAGAAGGCGTGACCATCGTGGGCAACGTCGTCCTTGGCGATGCTGCGAAGCAAGGCACCACACCCGGACGTGGCTTGGAGGACTTCGTCAGCCTGAGCTGGGATGGCGAGAAACACGATGCCACGCCAATTGCCGAAGCTCCCTTTGACCACGCGGACTCGAAATACCTCCTCGACACTGATTTCACAGGAGCCAAGCGAACTGGATCACTGAGTGGGGCTGTGGCCCGGTAGATTCGTTCACACGGCTCAAGATGAAGCCCCCTCCGATTTCCATGAAGCTTGGCCTCTTACTCATCGCCCCGCTGGCCGCACTCCACGCCGCCGAACCCATCACGAACTCCATCGGCATGAAGCTCGTGCGCATCGAGTCGGGCACGTTCACGATGGGCCAGGACGGGCCGCCGATGGAGGATTATCTGCGGCAGAAGCGGTTTGGCGAGATGCACAAGGACATCGACCGGATCGACTTCGATGAGAAGCCCGCGCATCAGGTCACGATCACGCAGCCGTTTCAGATCGGCGTCACGGAGGTCACGGTGGCGCAGTATCGACAGTTCGATCCCGAGTTCAAAGAGAAGGATCCGAAGTCGAAGCCAGCCGACGATGATGCGGCGAGCGGTGTGACTTGGGACAAGGCGGTGGCGTTTTGCGAGTGGCTCACGAAGAAGGAAGGCAAGACGTATCGCCTGCCGACCGAGGCGGAGTGGGAGCATGCCTGCCGCGCGGGCACGACGACGCTTTTCCACACGGGCGACACTTTGCCAGATGCCCATCAGAAGTGGTTTGGTGAGGACAACTTCCGAGGTGTGTATTTCCCGTCGGGACCGATGCCGCGTGAGTATGACTGGCGGAATGTCGGGAAGCCCGTGGCGAGCTTGAAGCAGGGGGAGATCATCGGCCTCACTCATCCGGTGGAGGAATCCAAGGCGGGTGGCACGGGTTCCTTACGCGTGGCGCAAAAAACGCCGAATGCTTGGGGCCTGCACGACATGCATGGCAACCTGGCCGAGTGGTGCAGCGACTGGTATGGGCCGTATGAGAGCGGCTCGCAGACTGATCCGCTAGGTCGCGCCGATGGCGACTGCCGCGTGTTTCGCGGTGGATTTCACTCGTCGATGATCCGCTTTCTGCGCTCGGCGAATCGCGGCTCATGGGTGACGAACTCCGCGAGCGAGCGCATCGGCTTCCGCGTGGTGCAGGGCGAGCTTCCGAAGGGAAAAAGGCTCCCTGTGGCCGCGCCACCGTTGAATGCGGAGAACGTGAGCCAGATCGTGCCGAACCACGAGCCGCATGCTGCGGATACTCCTTTCTTCGAAGGCCCGAAGCCCTATGTGCGCATTCCAAATGACGCTTTCGGCCCCGTGTTCATCAGCCAAAATCACAGCCCGGCCATCACCGAGTGCCCGAATGGCGATTTGCTCGCCGTGTGGTTCTCCACCATGGGCGAAACCGATCTCACCACTGCAAATGCCGCCTCGCGATTGCGCTTGGGTGCCAAGGAATGGGAAGCCGCCTCGCCCTTCTGGGATGCGATGGACGTGAACGACCACGCACCGAAAATCTGGTGGGATGGCGACCGGACGATTTTCCACATCGTCGAAGGCCGACAGCATGGCGACATCCTGATCCGCCGCTCCACCGACAACGGCGTCACTTGGTCGAAGGCCGAAGTGATGCGGGCACACGGAGAGTCGGCCAGCAATCCCATCCGCACGAAGGAAGGCGTCATCGCGATCCCGTTCGACTTTTCGGGACTCTCGATCAGTCGCGACAACGGCAAGACCTGGAGCGAAACTGGGCGGGATCGTCGCGGATCGGATGACATTCAACCCGGCGGCAAAGGCCCTTTCATCGCGGGCATTCATTCCCCCATCGTCGAACTCGCCGACGGACGCCTCATGGCCTTCGGTCGTCTCTCACCCGAGGAGCCCGCGCAGAAGCGTTTCGACCTCAAGATGCCCGTCAGCTACTCCAGCGACCTCGGCGAAACCTGGAACTATGCTGCCAGCGAGTTCCCCGTCGTCAGCAACACGCAGCGCCCCGCCATGCTGCGTCTCAAAGAAGGCCCCATCGTGCTGTGTTCCTTCACCGATCAGGCCAGCACGCCAAAAAACGAGCGCATCGGTCTAACATTCAAATCCGTCGGCGGCGACTACACAGGCTACGGCCTCTACGCCGCCGTGAGCTACGACGAAGGCAAAACCTGGCCCGACCGCCGCCTCATCGCCCCAGAAGGCAAAACCACCGCCGACATCAATGGCTACCTCGCCGTCACCCAAACTCGCGATGGCTGCATCCAGCTCATCACCAGCAAGGACCACTACGCCTTCAATCTCGCGTGGATCAAACAACTGCCGTCTGCGCCAAAAAAGTGAATCACCACACAGCCATGAAAGTCGCCTTCATACCCCTCACCGCCCTGCTGCTCGCGCCGCTGGCCGCACTGCATGCCGCTGATGACTTTCCTGAGCCGCCCGTGAGTTGGAAATACCCGCCGGAGATGCCGGGGGCGAGTGTGGAGGTCTATCGGGAGGTGAACGGTGTGAAGATCAATGCCTACATCTTCACTCCGCCGGGTCATCGGGTGTCGGATCGACGCCCAGCGGTGTTGTTCTTCTTTGGCGGCGGATGGAAAGGCGGATCGCCGGGACAGTTCCTGCCGCAGTCGCTTTACCTCGCGCAGCGCGGCATGGTCGCGATTCCGTGCGACTACCGGGTGCTGAGCCGCCACGGGGGCATCCCGCAGGATTGCTTGCGCGATGCAAAGGCGGCGATGCGTTGGGCACGTGCCAATGCCGCACGTCTCGGCATCGACCCCGACCGGATCGTGGCCGGAGGTGAATCCGCCGGTGGTCATCTCGCTGCGGCGGTGGCGCTGGTGCCGGGTTTCGAGGACGGAGATCACACGGAAGTCAGCTCCATGCCGAACGCTCTCGCGTTGTTCAATCCCGCCGTGGTGCTCTCGCCGGTGGAAGGCCATCCCGGGCTGCTTTCCGATGAAAAAATCGCCGACATCCGCGCTCGCACCGATGGGCGACCGCAGGAGATCTCGCCTTATCATTTCGTCCGTGCCGGCCTGCCTCCGAGCATTCTCTACCACGGCACGAAGGATGAGGCGGTGCCATTCCCCACAGTGGAACTCTTTGCCAAGGCCATGACTGCCGCAGGCAATCGCTGCGAACTCAAAGCCTACGAAGGCCAACCCCATGGCTTCTTCAATCCCGGGCGCGGTAAAGGCGAGCCGCGCGAGGAAGCCACTCGCTGCTTCCACCGCACCATCCGCGAGCTGGACGCCTTCTTCGTGTCGCTGGGTTATCTCAAGCCGTCGGACAAGCTGCCATTACCTGCCGCCAAGAAGCTGTCGGATTTCCAGCCACTCGTCCGCACCGAGACCTGGACCGAAAAATGGCCGGATGCTTCCGGCAAAGCCGAACCACGCAACGTCACCGCCGAAGTGTGGACGCAGGCCATGCAAGCATCGCTGGATGCCCAAGGAACGCTGCATATCCCTGCACAAGCGAAGCCCTATTACCTGGACAGCCCGCTCGTCGTGAAATCCGGTCAAAAACTCAGCGCCGATCCGACCGCTGAGATTCGCCTCAAGCCCGGCAGCAACACCTGCATGGTGCGCAACGAGCATGTCGTCGGTTTTGCAGACCAACCAGTGCCCGAGGACACGCAGCCTGACACCGACATCATCATCGAAGGCGGCATCTGGACGACCTTGAACCTGGTCAAGGACGCCAACGGCAACCAACGCGGTCACTCCGCGAAACAGAATCCCGTGCCCGGCACGCACGGCGTCATCCTACTGCACAACGTCCGCGGTGTGAAGGTGCGGAATGTCACGGTGCGCCAGAGCAAGGCCTTCGCCATTCATCTTGGCAACATCCGCGACTTCGCCGTCGATGGCCTCACCCTTGATCAACATGGGCGCGATGGCGTGCATGTGGATGGCCCCGCGAGCGATGGGATCATCCGTAACGTTAGCGGCGATTCGCATGATGATCCCGTCTCGCTCACCGCATGGGATTGGCGGCAATACAATGTCACATTCGGTCCCATTCATCATCTCACCATCGAGCATATCGTCGGCGCGCCTGAGGACAAACACGGCACCGATGCCATCCGCCTGCTGCCCGGCGTGAAGCGCTTCAGCGACGGCACCACGCTCGATTGCCCCATTCACGACATCACGATGCGCGGCATCACCGACATCCGCGACTTCAAGATCTACGACCAGCCCAACCTTGAAGTTGGGCGCGACAACGACTTCAGCGTCGGCATCGGCACCCTGAAGAACATCGTGTTTGAAAACCTCACCTTCAATCGCCCCGGCAGTATCCAAGTCCACGCCAACGCCGACGGGCTCACCATCCGCGAGGTGAAGCTGCTGTTTGCTCCCGCCACAGACTACCGCCTCCTCGAACTCGGCCCGAAGTCCATGACCTACAAGGGTGCGCCCGGCACCGATCCCTCGCGCTGGACCGAAATCTTCTCACCTGACCTCGACTGCACCGTGCGCAAAGTCAGCATCACCGGCGTCCGCACCCACGACTCGCAGACCGATTTGCCCATCGAGCAAGTGGTGAAGGTCATCGAGCTAAAACCCAACCCCGACTACCCGAAGACCACACCGAAAGGCGGGATCGGGAAAGGCATTTGGATTCGATGATATATGTCTTCCACCGCACTCTTTTTTCATGACTAGTCCCCCTCCCTCTCAAGCACGCCGCGTCGTGCTCTTCTTCGCCGTTACGTTGGCGATCATCACTTATGTGGACCGCGTCTGCATTTCACAGGCGGCTCCGACGATGCAGGAGGATCTGGGGTTGACGAAAATCCAGATGGGATACGCCTTCACGGCGTTTGGTTGGGCTTATGCGTTGTTTGAAATCCCCGGTGGTTGGCTCGGTGATCGCATCGGGCCGCGCAAGGTGCTGATGCGGGTGGTGGGCATGTGGTCCATCTTCACAGTGGCGACGGGTTGGGCATGGAATCTCTGGTCGCTGGTGGTCAGCCGATTCTTTTTCGGCATGGGCGAGGCGGGTTGTTTTCCCAATATCACGAAGGCTTTTACCAATTGGTTTCCGGCGGCTGAGCGCGTCAAAGCTCAGGGCATCTTGTGGCTGAGTGCGCGTTGGGGTGGTGCTTTCACACCGCTTATTGTCGGCTGGATGCTGGCGAGTGGTGGTGAGGGCAAGTTCGGGCTCGGCCTGCATTACCGGTGGGTGTTTCTGATCTTCGGTCTGCTGGGCGTGGTGTGGGCGCTGTCGTTCTACCGCTGGTTCCGCGATTATCCGAAGGATCATCCCAGCGTCAGTGCTGCCGAGCTGGCTGTCATCGGGGAAACGCAGCACAGCGGTGATCATTCCATGCCGTGGGGCAAGCTGCTGGCCTCTCGCACGGTCTGGATGCTCTGGGCTCAGTATTTCTTCATGTCTTACGCCTGGTATTTTTACATCACCTGGTTCCCCACGTATCTGAAGGAACAGTTCACCGGCATGGGCGACATGCAGCGAGCCTTGCTGGCCTGTGTGCCGCTGTTCTTCGGTGGCATCGGCTCCATCCTCGCGGGTCTGCTTTCGGCGCGATTGGATGTGTGGCTCGGCAGCATCGCACGCACGCGCCGTTGGCTGGGAGTGCTCGGCATGGGCACGGCGGGTCTCATGCTGCTCGTCTCGATGCAACTCCACACACCCGTGGCCTCCGTGCTGGCCATTGGTCTCGCAGCCCTGTGCAGCGATCTCGCCATGCCCGGTGCCTGGGGTGCGTGCATGGACGTCGGTGGACGCCACACCGGCGCACTCTCCGGCAGCATGAACATGATGGGCCAAGTCGGCGGAGCCATCGCGCCCATGGCCGTGCCGCTCGTGCTCGCCGCCACAAACAACAACTGGACCATCAACATGGGCATCTTCGCCCTCAGCTACTTCCTCGGCGCCATCTGCTGGGCCTTCATCAACTCCGACGAACGGTTGGAGGCAACGGAGTGATGGAGTGGTGGAAAAAGCTCCCGAAACTCCACTACTCCACTACTCCACTACTCCATGAAACACCTCATCCTCACCCTGTTAACCGTCGGCCTCATCTCGGCTCATGCTGAAGTCACCAAAGACAACTTTGGCACCACTCGCGATGGCGAATCCGTCGAGCGCTATACCTTGAAGAACAAGCATGGCCTTGTCGCGAAGGTCATCACCCTGGGCGGCATCATCAACGAACTGCATGTGCCGGACCGCGCGGGTAAGCTCGCCGACATTGCGCTCGGATTCGATACGGTGGCCGAATACGAGGAGCACAACGGCGGCGTGTATTTCGGCTGCATCACCGGGCGCGTGGCCAATCGCATCGCGGGCGGAAAGTTCGACCTCGACGGCAAATCCTACACGCTGGACCTGCATCCGAAGACCAGTTTCCACCTGCACGGTGGCTTGAAGGGTTTCAGCAAGGTCATTTGGAAAGCGAAGATCATCACTGACCCACGCGGAACCGCTTTGCGCCTGACCTACCTCAGCAAGGACGGCGACCAGGGCTTTCCGGGCAATCTCAACACCAGCGTCACCTATGTGCTCACGGAGAATGACGCACTTGTCATCGAGTATGAGGCGACGACTGACAAAGCCACGCCCATCAACCTCACCAACCACACTTACTTCAACCTCGCCGGAGCAGGCAGCGGCACCGTGCTCGACCATCGGCTCAGCTTGCAGTCGCAGCGCTTTATCGAAACCGATGCCGACTTGCTGCCCACAGGAAAACTGCTGCCCGTCGCGGGCACCGCGTTGGATTTCACCAAGAGCGAAGTCATCGGCAGCCGCCTCGATCAAATCTCCATCGGGGGCTACGACCACGCCTTCGTTCTCTCCGATAAGCCGCAGACCAAGCCCGCGCTCGCCGCCGAAGTGCACGAACCCAAGAGTGGCCGCGTGATGCAAATCCTCACTGACCAGCCCGGCATCCAGCTCTACACCGCCACCTACACCACGCCGCTCAAGGGCAAGAAAAGTAAGGGCTACGACCGCTTCCACGGCCTCTGCCTGGAGACCCAGCATCATCCCGATTCCGTCCATCACGCCGAGTTCCCCACGACCATCCTCCGTCCCGGAGAGACTTATCGCACCACGACCATTCATCAGTTCAGCTCGCGCTGATCGTTGCGGTTTGTGAAACGGGTTTTGGCGTCAATGAGTCGGAACATCCGTGGCCCAGCACAGCGTCCCTATCATTCTCGAGATCGACCGATGATTTTACGTTCTGGATTGAAAGAGCGCTGACAGTATACCGTATTGAAACGGTATACCGCATGAGCTTACCTCCACCTGCAACCACCCGTTCCGACATCACCATCTCCCGTCTCCGGCAGGAAATCCTCGATGGCGAGATCTCCCCCGGTCACCTCCTCGCTGAGTCTGCCGTTGCGCAACGGCTTGGCGTCAGTCGAGTGCCGGTGCGGGAGGCGCTGTTCACTCTCGAACGCGAAGGGTTGGTGGAGTTCAGCGACACGGGTCGGGCCTATGTCAAAGACCTGACGCCGCATGATTTTGAAGAGCTGTATGTGCTGCGTCTCGCGCTGGAACCCGTGGCGGCACGATTGGCTGCACCAGCTTTGCGCGAAGACTGCTCGCGTCTTGAGAAGAATATCAAGGCCACGAGCAAGGCCACCACATTGCTTCAAGTCACGCATCTGGATCTGGATTTCCACGAGATCATTCTGGAGGCATCGGGGAATGCACGACTGCTCAAGCTCTGGCATTCGCTGCGCAGTGAACTGGAGCTTTGGCTGGGGCGGCTGCATCGCTCAAAGCAACTCCAGACGCGCGGCACGCGTGCAGAGACCGTGAGCAGTCACCAAGGTGTGGTGGAGGCATTTAAAACCAAGCCCCCCACCGAATGCGAACGCCTGATGCGCCAGCACATCCTGAGCTGGCGCGAGTGGCTGCCGGTGCTGCCTGAGAAGGAATGATTTTGCCTGCGCCACCAACATCCACTCTCCGCTCCAACCATGAGTCCGCTGATCCGATTCCTCATTCCCTCTTTTGTGGCGTGCCTCGCGCTCACGGCTGACGCTGCTGATGGTGCGGGCGAGCAAGCGAAGGCTTATGCGGAGCGGATTCACCCGTTGATGGTGAAGAGCTGCGGGAAATGCCATGGCAAGGAGCCCAAGGACAATGATTTGGACCTCACGCGTCTTGGCACGGCTGAGGCGCTGCTCGCGCAGCCGAAGGTGCTGGAGGACATTGCCGAAAGGTTGAATGAGGGCGACATGCCGCCGAAGAAATCTCCGCAGCCGAGTTTGGCTGAACGAGATCAGTTGCTTGGCTGGATCGGAGCAGCGGTGGATGAGGCGGCAGCGGCGCACGCGGGCGACCCTGGGTCGGTGACGCTGCGTCGGCTGACCAATGCGGAGTATGATCATGCAGTGCGCGATCTCACGGGCGTGGACGTGCAGCCGACACGGGCCGGTGAGTTCGCGCCCGATAGCGTCGGCGGCGAGGGCTTTGCCAATGTTGGTGAAGCGATGCCGATGACGCCAGGGCTGGTCGAACGCTATCATCAGGCCGCGCGTTATGTCGCGGCGCGGGCGGTGCTGCTGCCCACGGGCTTTCGGTTTTCGCCTTCTCCAGATGGCCCGGATTGGACGACAGAGGCGGAGAAGGCGCTGCGCAGTTTTCACTCGCGCTATGCTGGACCCAATGGGGAGCCGCCGCTTGCTGCGCATCTCGCGGCGACGCTGAAACATCGCGAGCGGCTCACTCGCGACGGTCCCGCTGCCATCGCGGAAGTCGCGGCGGAGGAGAAGCTCAACGCGACTTACCTAGCCGCGCTTTGGGCGGGACTCAGCGTCCAGCCGGCAGCGGAGCTCGATGCGCAAACGAAGCAATGGGAGGAAAAAGCAGCCCGAGTGGAAGCCGAGAGAAAACAGCGGCAGTCGGCTCTCGACTCGGCGCGTCAGAAAATCGAGTCGCGCTGGGCAGCGTCGAAACGAGTGCTCGTGGGGGCGAAGGTTGCGGAAGGGGGCTCGGTCCCCTTCGAGCACAAGGTATCGGTTCGGCGCGGCGAGTTGCTGCTCCTGACCGTGCAGCCCAACCAAAGCCACGGAGCTGACAGCACGCTCATCGAATGGACGATCCGCGAAACGACCGGTGATCAGCGCACCTGGAGCGTCGCCGATGTGATTCCCGATCTGTTGAAGGGCAACCCCAGGCCGGACAAGCACGGGGCCAGTTGGAGCTTCCTGGAGACGACATCCGCTCCGGTGTTCCTCACCGGACCGCGCGACAGCTACGACGGGCGATCCGAGGTGAAATCGTGGAGCCTCGGCTCCGAGCCCTCGATCTTCGTGAACACCGCCGCCGAGCCCTTGCAGGTCTGGACGAAGCTGCCCGCACGGTCGGTCTTCGTCCATCCGGGACCTCAGCGCCCCGTGGCGGTCGCCTGGACAAGCCCGATCGACGCCGAGCTCGTTGTCTCGGGTCGTGTCGCCGATGCTCATCCCTCCGGAGGCGACGGCGTTTCATTTGAACTCTCGCAAGTGGCGGCACCGGAGATGGGGCAAGCGCTGGCCGGGCTGGGAGTGAAGCCCGCCCCTCTGCCAGCTGTCGGCCTCCCGCCGGACATCATGGGCTTGGTCCGGGAAAAATGGCGCGCGGCCACGACCGATCCCGCACCCGTGCTGGCAGCGATCAAGGCCATGCAAGACAGGTTGTTCTGGAGCAACTACCGCATGCATAATGTGCTGGCGGTCGGCAACGGCTTCCCCGCCTGGGTGGACATGCTCCGCGTGGTCGCCCGTGAGCAGGTCCAGGGTGCGGCCCGCGAACCGATCTTCCGGCTGGTCGCGCGGCAGGTGGCCCCGGCGGTGCCCGGCACCTTCGTGGTCTGGGACCGCCTGCGGTTGGAGAACGGCGACGGGCCCACGCTGGTGCTGGCGGAGCACCCCGAACTGCGGGCAGCCGTCGAGGCGGCGTGCGGACTCCGCTTTGGACATCATCCGCAAGGTCGGCCCGTGCCACCGGCCGCCCTGGTCACGGAGGCAGGTTCAGAGGTCCGCATCGACTTGCGGAAGCTGCCAGCACCGCTCTTGAAGTCGCTCACGCTCCCGCGGTTTCTCCGCGCCGATGTGAGCCTCGATGTCGGCAGCCCGGAGACCGCCACCGTCCAGGCTTTGCTGCTCGCTGAGCCGGACTTCAGGGACCCCAATGACCCCAAGAAAATAGACGCAGGGCGGATCAACCCGACTGCCTTTCGATCCGGCGACCCGCTCGTTGTGGAAGAGCCCGAGCCGCGGGTCGCGCAGATCGTGCATCCGCGCGTCGCCGCCGAGCGGGCCCGGCCGGCTGCGGAGTTTCGCGCCCTTTTTCCCCCGGCAGTGCTCTTTGAGCCGATCATCCCGCGGGACGCCCAAGGAAGCCTTTTCATGTTCCACCGCGAGGACGAGCCGCTGCGCCGACTCCTGCTCGATGAGACGGGCCGGGCGGAGCTGGAACGTCTCTGGAGCGAACTGCATTTCCTGCGCGAGGACGCGCTCGCCCACAAACTCATGTATGCGGAGCTGCTGAAATTCTACGCCAACCCGAACGGCGCACCCCGGATGGACTTCATCATCCAAACGGTCGGAGAGCGCGTGAAACGGGAGGAGGAGGCACTCCTCACCGACCAGGCCGCCGCCGAGCCGAAGCAACTCGATGCATTGCTAGGCTTCGCTGACCGGGCTTGGCGTCGGTCCCTCAGTGCCGATGAACGCGAAACCCTCCTCGCTGCCTACCGCAGTGATCATGCCGAGGGCATCAAGCACGATCCCGCACTGCGCGCCGCACTTGCCCGCGTGCTCTCGTCGCCGTGGTTCCTTTACCGGGTCGAGCAGCCAGCGGCCGGGCCGCGCTGGCAGCCGGTGTCGGGCGATGAATTGGCCGCGCGGCTGAGCTTCCTGCTCTGGGACTCGATTCCTGATGAAGAACTGCGTGCGGCGGCCCCGCGTCTGCACGAGCCCGCCGTGATGGAGGCGCAGGTGCGCCGGATGATCAAAGACAGCCGCACGCGCGGCATGGCCGAGGAGTTCGGCGCTCGGTGGCTCGGTGTGCGGGACTTCGTCGCCAACCATGGCCGCAGCTTGAAGGACTTCCCGGAGTTCACCCCCGCCGTGCGTGACGCGCTGGCCGAAGAACCTGTGCGTTTCTTTGAAGACCTGCTCATCAACGACCGCGCGGTGAACGACGTGATCGCCACCGATTCCGTCATCGTCAACGACGTGCTCGCCAAGCACTACGGCATACCCGGCGTGACGGGGCCGGAGTGGCGCCGCTTGGAAAAAGTCGCCGCCTACGGTCGCGGCGGTCTGCTGGGACTCGGAGCCGTGCTCGCCAAGCAATCCGCCGCCGCCCGCACCAGTCCCATCAAGCGCGGTGCCTGGGTGGCCCGCGTCCTCGGCGACCGGCTCCCAAAACCCCCGCCCAACGTGCCGCCGTTGCCCGATGCCGTGCCCGCCGGCCTGAGCGTGCGCGAACTGACCGAACGCCACCGCAAGGACGCCAACTGCGCCGCCTGCCACGTGCGGATCGACCCGTATGGCATGACGCTGGAGCAGTTCGACGCCATCGGCCGCCTGCGGCCCGCCAGCACGATGAAGCCCGGCGAAAGCCGTGCGACACTTCGCGACGGCACCGATGTTCATGATTTCGCCGGCCTGCGAAACTACGTCGCCGGCCCACGACGCGAGGACTTGCTGCGCACGCTCGCCCGCAAGCTGACCGGCTACGCCCTGAGCCGCGCCGTGCTGCCCTCGGACCGCGCGCTGGTTGATGAAGTCACCAAGACCATGATCGCTGGCGGACGGTGGTCAGACGCCCTGCTCGTCATCGTCCGCAGCGAGCCGTTTCGCTGCATCCGGCCCGCAAGTTCCACCACCGCTGCATCACGCTAACCAGACGGATTTTTCCACATCCGCTCAATCACAACCCCAACACAACCCATGAACATCCAACGCAACAACTGGCTCATCAGCCGCCGCCATGCGCTTCGCGGCATCGGGGCGACACTCGCATTGCCTTTGCTCGATTGCATGAAACCGGCCCGGGCTGCCGCCGCGAGCGCCGCCAGTCTGCCGCCGACGCGCACCCTCGTGACCTTCACCGGCATGGGTTTCCACTCGAAGCACTGGTGGGCTAAGGGCGAGGGCTCGGCGATGGAACTCGGCCCTTGCTTGAAGCCGATGGAGTCCTGGAAGGAGCGCATGGTCTTCCTGCGCGGCCTTTGGAACGAGCAGGCAAACAACGGAATCATCCACTGCATGCAGACGGGGAACATGCTCAGCGGCGCGACCATGGCGAAGAACGAGGTCCACACGGGCGTCAGCTTCGATCAGGTGATGGCGCGGCAGATCGGCGACCGCACCCGGCTGCCTTCGCTGGTGCTCGGCTGCGAGGAGGCTGTGCCCGGACTGCAGGATGGTCATCCGCTGCTCTACTCCTCGCACATCTCGTGGAGTTCACCCGTGTCGCCGACTTGGACCGAAACGCGGCCCGCGCTCGCCTTTGACCTGCTCTTCCGCACCGAGCGCAACCGTGATGACCGCCGCGTCGTCGATGCCGTGCTCGAGGATGCCAAATCCCTGCAACGCAAGCTCTCCAGCGCGGACCGTCAGCGATTTGAAGAGTATCTCGGCTCCGTCCACGAGATCGAGGGTCGCATCAAGCGGGCCGGCAAGGAACGCGAGGCCGGTGAATGGAAACCGACGCTCACCAGCCCCGACCGCCCTCGTCCAGCCGACGGCATCCCCGCCGACCTTCCGGAGTATTGGAAGCTCATGAATGACATCCTCATTATCGCCTTCCGCACCGACTCCACGCGCATCGCGACCATGAAATACTGCAACGACGCCTCTACCATCGTCCACGCGCACCTCGGGATCCGCGATCACCATCACTACATCGCTCACTCGCAGCCGGACGATCTCATCACGCTCAACCAGTTCTTCATGTCGCAGCTCGCCTACCTCTGCCAGCGCATGTCCGAGATCAAGGAAGGCGACACTACATTGCTCGACAACACCGCCATCATGCACTGCTCCAGCATGCTGCACGGCAACCATGAGTCCAAGCAGTTGCCAGTGATCCTGCTCGGCGGCGCGGGTGGGAATCTTCGCGGCGGTCGCGTGCTCGACTACCTCGACAAACCCAACCGTCGCATGTGCAGCCTCTTCCTCAACCTCATGGACTGGGGCGGCCTGAAACTCGACCGCTTCAACGATTCAACCGAACGGCTCGCGGGTATCTGAACCGCACCATCACCATCAATTTTCCATCCAATACTGGGCCTCCAACCATGAAACCAGCCTTCAAAATACCTGCTGATCACACGATGATGCGCAAAGCAACGCGCATTGAAAAATGGCTGGCACTCATCGCCATCGCATCGGTTTCCACCCATGCCTTAGCCGATCAAAAGCAGGTCTTCGAGCAAACCATTCAGCCTGTGCTGAAACAGTATTGCCTGGACTGTCACTCGACGAAGAAGCAGAAGGGCGATCTCGATTTGGAGCGCTTCACGTCACTCGACCTCGTGAAGCGTGATCCCGTCGTGTGGGAGCATTCGTTGGATCAGATCCGCGACAAGGAGATGCCGCCGAAGGGCAAACCCAAGCCGTCTCCTGAGCAGACAAAGCTTCTCACGGACTGGATGCAGGGCACGCTGGATGACATCGCGCTCGCCAGCGCTGGTGATCCGGGGCCGGTGGTGCTGCGGCGTCTGTCGAACATGGAATACACTTACTCGATCCGTGATCTCACCGGTGTCCCGTCGCTCGATCCGGCGAAGGAGTTTCCTGTCGATGGCGCGGCTGGCGAAGGCTTCACCAATGTCGGCGCGGCTCTGGTGATGTCGCCCGCCTTGCTCACCAAGTATCTGGATGCGGCAAAGGACATCGCCTCACACGCGGTGCTTACGCCAGATGGTTTTCGTTTCTCACCGAGCACGTCAGCCAGCGACTGGACAGACGAAGCTCTGATGAATATTCGGGCGATCTATGCCAAGCACACGACTGCGGGCACAGGCTCGCAAACCGTCGCTCAGGGTATCAAGCTCGACACCGGCACGGGCAGCGGCCATCTGCCTCTCGCGAAGTATCTCGATGCACTGCAAGGCCGTGCCAACAGCGAGGGCTTGAGCGCCAAGTATCTCGGCATGCTGCGCGAGGCACTCACGGGCACAAAGCCGTCCGTTTTGCTCGATCCGCTGCGGGCCAAGTTTCGTGAGAAAAAACTCACCGCGGCTGAAATCGAGCCGTGGCAGAAGGTGCTGTGGCGTTTCGCGAATGTCGGCCACATCGGCAAAGCGAACGGCCCGAAGGCCTGGCAGGAGCCGGTGACACCACTGGTCGCGAAACATGAGATGCGGCTCAAACTCGCCTCGGAAACTGATGTCACGCTCTACCTCAGCACCACGGATGCAGGTGATGGCAGCACCCATGATGAAGTCGTGTGGGAGAATCCGCGCCTCGTGGCTCCTGGCAGGCCTGATTTGCCCATCAGCGGCCTTCCAGCGCTCGTGAAACACTTGGAGACACAACGCAGCCGCATTATCGCGGAAACGGAGTCGGTCTTGAACGCCATCGCCAGTGGCAAAGAAGGCGCTGATCCCGCTTTGATGGCCGCATGGCGCGAATACCTCGGCTACGGCACCACCAAGCTCGAACCGTTGCTCACCAAGCAGATGAAGAGCACGCCGGACTACAATTTCATCAAAGGCTGGCAGGGCGATCAGGCGCTCAGCGTGCTCGCGAATTCGTCCGATGCCACCGTGCGCACTCCTGGTGAAATGAAGGGCCACAGCGTCGCCACGCATCCCTCGCCGACGCGTGCCTCGGTCATCGCGTGGCGTTGTGATAAGGGCGGCAGGTTGAGCATTCATGGTGATGTCGCCGCCGCACATTCCGAATGCGGAAACGGCATCACCTACGCGCTCGAACTCCGTCGCGGTCACACCAGCGAGGTGCTCGCGAAAGGCGAAACCAAGGGCAAGCAGCTCTTCAAACTCGGCCCTTTCGAAAACGTGCGCGTCGAAGCCGGACAGGTCGTCGCATTGGTCATCGGTCCGAAGGATGGAAATCACTCCTGCGACCTCACCGCCGTCAATTTGACGCTCAACGATGGCACCCAGAACTGGGATCTCGCGAAAGACGTTTCGCCGAACATCCTCAAAGGCAATCCGCACGGCGCGTGGCACTTCCTCAGCCAACCTGCCACGCTCGATTCCGCGCCAGATGTGCCTGCGCCCATCGCTGAATGGCGGAAGAAGCCAACCCCAGAACTTGCGGTGAAGGTGCGGCAGTTTTTGGAAAAAGACTTCCCGCTCAACTCACCGCTGCTGCGTCCGTTTTTGAATAATCGGTCAGGTCAGAGCGATCCGACGGATCTGACGGCCAAAGCGCCCTCCACTCTCGAAATCCAAATCCCCGCCGCACTCGCCAAAGGCACCGAGTTCATTGTCACCGGAAGACTTGCCGCCAAAACGAATGGCAGCGTGCAAATGCAGGTGCTCACTGAGAAGCCCCTGGCCGCTACGAGCCTCGTGGCGGGCAAATCGGAGTCTGCACAGAAATCTGGCCAATGGAGCGACAACAACCTCGTCACGCAGCACAGCGCCCCGATCATCGTGAACGACGCCAGTGATGCCTGCGCACGCTTTGAGACCGCGTTTGATGAGTTCCGCTCGCTCTTCCCCATCGCGCTCTGCTACCCGCGCATCGTGCCGGTGGATGAGGTCGTGACGCTTACTTTGTTCTTTCGCGAGGACGACCACCTGAAGCGCCTCATGCTGGATGACGCCGACTCACGCAAGCTGGATCGCGCCTGGGATGACTTGCGCTTCATCAGTGAGTCGCCGCTGAAGCAAGTGGACGTCTTTGAGCAGCTCTGGCAATTTGCCACCCAAGATGCCAAGCCCGAAGCCTTCGAGCCCATGCGCGAGCCGATCAAGCAGGGCGCTGAGGCGTTTAAGAAACTCCAAATCGAAGTCGAGCCACGACAGGTGCAAGCCGTGCTCGACTTCGCCACACAGGCATGGCGTCGCCCGCTCAGAGACGCAGAGCAGAAGGAACTGCACACCCTTTATCAAACGCTACGCACGCAGGAGATGCCGCACGCCAAAGCTGTGCGCATGATGCTCGCGCGAGTTCTCGTGGCACCAGCGTTTCTCTATCGCGGCGAAAAAGCCGCGCCGGGACCAAAGGCCACGCCAGTGACCGATTGGGAGATCGCCACACGTCTGAGCTACTTCCTCTGGTCCTCCGCACCCGATGCCGAACTCACGCAGCTCGCCACCACCGGCAAACTCCACGAGCCCGATGTGCTTGCCGCACAAGTGAAACGCATGATGAAGGACGAGCGCATTCGCCGCCTCGCTACCGAGTTTGGCTGCCAATACCTCCACGTCCGCGAAGTCGCCACGCTCGATGAAAAGAGCGAGCGCCACTTCCCCACCTTCGTGAATGTGCGCGAGTCCATGCAGGAAGAAGTGACACGCTTCTTCATCGACCTGTTTCAGAATGATCGCAGCGTGCTCTCGCTGCTCGATGCGGATCACACCTTTGTGAACAGCACGCTCGCGGAACATTATGGGTTGAGGAAAGCCGAATCCTCATCCGACTGGCAGCGCGTGAATAACCTCCACGCTCAAGGTCGTGGTGGCATCCTCGGCTTCGCTGCCACGCTCGCGAAGCAAGCCGGTGCCTCGCGCACCAGCGGCATCTTGCGCGGGGCTTGGCTCTGCGAAGTAGTGCTTGGCGAGAAGCTTCCCGTTCCACCCAAAGGCGTGCCCATTCTCCCCGAGCAACCTCCTGAAGGTCTCACCGAACGCCAACTCGTCGAGAAGCACAGCTCGGATGCGAACTGCGCTGCTTGCCACCGTCGCATCGATCCCTTCGGCTTTGCCCTTGAAGGCTTCGACGCCATCGGACGCGCTCGCAAAGCCGACACGAAAGTTATTTTGCCAGACGGCTCCCGTGTCGATGGTCTCGAAGGCCTGCGCAGTTATCTGCTCGAGAACCGCAGCGACGACTTCCTCCGTCAGTTCTGCCGCAAGTTGGTCGGCTACGCCCTCGGCCGCAGCGTGCAACTCTCGGATAAGCCGCTGATCGCTTCCATGCTCACCCAGCTCAAATCCGGCGATCACAACGTCGGTGCCGCCATCGAGTTGATCGTCCGCAGTCCGCAGTTCCGCGAAGTGCGCGGCAAAGATTACATCGTCCATAACTAACCAACCTCAGACACATGAACACCCATCGATTCAACCGTCGTGCCTTCCTTCGCGGGACAGGCGTCACCATGGCCCTGCCCTGGCTGGAGTCCTTCAATGTCTGGGGCGATGAGCCCAAGAAGAACAAGCCTGCAAGCGAGGCACCCGTGCGTCTTTGCGTGACCTTCTCCGGCAACGGCTTCCAATCGAAGGAATGGTGGGCCAAGGGTGAAGGCAAGGCGATGGAGCTTGGCCGTGTGCTTGCGCCTTTGAACGAGTTTAAAGAGAAGCTGCTCTTCGTGCGCGGCTTGTATCACGAGGAGGCGCGCAAAGGCAACATCCACAGCTCACAGACGGGCAACATGCTCTCCGGTGCTCCAATCGCCTCCGGTGGCGAGATTCGCAGTGGCACGAGCTTTGATCAACTGCTCGCACAGACCTACGGACGCTCAACGAAGGTGCCGAGTCTCGTGCTGGCCTGCGAGAAGTCGAATCCGTCGGTGCACAAGAACTACTCGATGCTCTACAGCTCGCACATCTCGTGGAGTTCGCCGACAACACCCACGCCACTCGAGTTGTATCCCGCGCTCGCATTTGATCGTCTTTTCAAAGACGAGGCTTCGCCAGCCGACAAGAGCGTGCTCGACGCCGTTTTGGCCGATGCTCAGGACTTGCGCCGCGACATCAGCGCCAGCGACCAACGGAAACTCGACGAGTATCTCGACAGCGTGCGCGATGTGGAGAAGCGCATCGAGAACGCTGGCAAACGCGGTGAACTGCAGGGCTGGCGACCCACGCTCGACAAACCAAATATCAAACGCCCCGCCGACGGCATCCCGCAGGACATCGCCGAGCACATGAAGCTCATGGGCGACATCCTTGTGCTCGGCTTTCAGACCGACACCACCCGCATCACCACGCTGAAGCTCAACAACGACCACAGCGCCCTGCGCTTCCCGAACTTGCCGAGCATCCAGCAGCCTGGCCACGGCATCGACTACATGATCCATCACCTCCTCAGCCACAGCGACGGCGAGGACTTCCTCAAGGTGAACCAGCTCTTCATGGAGCAGCTCGCCTACCTCGCGCGCAAGCTCGACGCCGTCCAGGAAGGCCCGCGCACCTTGCTCGACAACACCATGCTCATGCACTGCTCCAGCATGATGGCCGGAGCCAAGCACGACAACGATCAGCTCCCCATCATCGTCCTCGGTGGCGCAGGCGGACGACTCAAAGGCGGACGTGCGCTCGACTACAAAGACAAGCCCGACCGCCAGCTCTGCCGCCTTTTCATGTCGATGATGGACAAGATGGACGTGCGCCCGAAGACCTTCGGCGATGCGAAACTCATGCTGGAGGAAGTGTGATCATGTGGGGGCTCGTCCAAGCGCACTTTACTGCCATTCGAGTCGCGAATGAAAGACGGCTGTCCCTGCGGACCGCCCAACGCCCGCGTGCCTCTTCTAAACCCGAAGGGTTTCCAGCCATTAGCCGGTGGTTGAGCGAAGCGACACCACCGGGACCAAATGCAATGCAGAGCCGATCCCGGAGGGATCGCAGCGAACACGTTGGCTTCGGACCCGGCATCGCTGGCATCCTTTCAGGATGCGTTTCTTTCCTCGCACGAGTCCGGTGGTGTCGCTCCTTCGTCGCTCAACCACCGGCTAATCGCTGGGATGCCTTCGGCATCACTGGCAACGCGGTGCGCTCCGTTTTCGGGTGGCCCTTGGTTCTCGCGCTTTCACTCTCTCTCGCAGGCTTCTGTCTGCATCCAGCTTGCGCCGCCGATGCTGTTTCCTCGAAAAAGCCCAACGTCCTCTTCGTCGTCTTCGATGATCTCAACAACCGCCTTGGTTGCTACGGTGATCCTGTGGCGAAGTCGCCGAACCTTGATCGGCTGGCGGCTCGCGGCACGGTGTTCACACGGAACTTCTGTCAGCAGCCGATCTGCGGTCCATCGCGCGCTTCGTTCATGAGCGGACGCAGGCCGGATTCGCTCGGCATCTGGAGCATGACGAAGTATCTCTACGACCTGCATCCCGATGCGGTTACGATTCCGCAGTGGTTCATGCGGCACGGCTACACTGCCATGAGCATTGGCAAGGTGCTGGGCGGCTATGGCAAGGAGGCGGACTTCAAGACGCTGAGCGTGCCGGATCGTCGCACCGGCGGCAAAACGAAGGATGAGTTTGCCTTGCCAAATGGGGCTGCTTTGCCGCCAAACCTCGCGAAAGATCTGCTCTGTGAGAATCGCGATGTGCCGGACGAAGCCTGCTTTGACAACGTGTCGGCCAGTCTCGCGATCACCGAGCTGCGGGCGCTCGCGAAGAAGCCGGAGCCGTTCTTTCTCGCGCTGGGTATCTTCAAACCTCACTCACCTTACAAGGTGCCCAAGCGCTACTGGGACATGTATCGGCGTGAGCACATCCCGGCCATTGAGACGCCCGCACGGCCTCGCAACGCGCCCGAGATCGCTTTTCACGCGAACCACGAAATCCTCGGCGAGCCGACTGCCCACCGCACGCTCGATGAGGAAGCCAAGCGAGAGATCCGCCACGGCTACTATGCCGCGATGAGTTTCGCCGACGCGCAGTTTGGCCGCGTGCTGGATGCGCTCGATGAACTGAAGCTCAGCGACAACACCATCGTCGTCATCATCGGCGACAACGGCTTTGAACTCGGTGAGCACGACTGTTGGGGAAAGATGACCTTGTTCGGGTGGGACGCCCGAGTGCCGCTCATCATCAGCGCTCCAAGTATCGGAAAAGGCGGCGCGAAGACGAGTGCCATCAGCGAGTTGATCGACATCTTTCCCACGCTCACGGACCTCAGTGGTCTTCCCTCTCCACCTGAGCTCGAAGGCACCAGTCTCGTGCCTGTGCTCAAGGACTCCAGCGCATCTGTGAAATCCGCTGCACTCACGCAGCATCCACGCCCCGCGCTTTACTGGGGCGGCGGTCCGCAGGCCTTGCCGCAAGTGATGGGCTACGCGCTCAAAACGGGCCGCTGGAGCTATCATGAGTGGCGCGACTTCAAAACCGGTAACGTCGTCGGCCAGGAACTCTACGACGAGCAAACCGATCCGCTCGAAACGGTGAACCTCGCTGGAACTGTCGAGGCCGCGGCGCAGATTCCTGCTCTCGCAACGCAGCTCAAGAGGATGATAAAAGGAGGTCAACAATGAGAGTGTTCTTCCTGATCTTCTCGCTGGCAGCTCTGACCAGTCCGGCGCTCGCCGCTGATGCGCCTCGCAAGAAGCCCAACGTCCTCTTCATCATCTCCGACGACCTCAAACCGCTGCTCGGCTGTTACGGCACTTCGTGGATCAAGTCGCCGAACATTGACCGACTCGCGGCAAATGGAACGGTCTTCACGGCGAACTACTGCCAGGTGGCGTTCTGCGCACCGACTCGGTTCAGTCTGCTCACGGGCTTGCGACCGGACAGCACCGGCATGTATCTCAATCCGGATCAGTCGCAGGACCTGCTCCGCACCCGTCTGCCTGATGTGGTGACGCTGCCGCAGCAGTTCAAAAACCACGGCTACATCACGCATCCGCTTCACAAGGTCTTTGATGGTCGCACCGTGGATCAGGGGCACGACGTGGCTTCCTGGACGGTGCCCTACGGTCCCTGGGAAATGGCTCCTGGCGAGAAGCCCGCGCCGGGAGGTTATCAGGACCCCGCGACGAAAACCCGGCTTGCCGACGCCTTGAAGCAAGGCAAGCCCATCTCAGGCCCCGCGACGGAGGCGTGCGACATCGCTGACAACGCCTACCACGATGGTGGAGTGGCCCACACGGCCGCGAAGCGCATCCGGGAGTTTGCCAAAAAAGAACAGCCCTTTTTCCTCGCGGTCGGGTTCGTGAAGCCGCACCTGCCCTTCATCGCGCCTAAAAAATACTGGGACCTCTACGACCGCGCCTCTCTTCCGCGCGCAACGTTTCAGCAACTCCCTCAGGGAAGTCCGCACGACCTCGCGTTTTATAGCAACTCGGGCGAGCTGCGGGCTTACTCGGACATTCCCAAGACCGGCCTCATTCCCGAGGCGCTGCAGCGCAAACTCGTCCACGGCTACGCCGCCTGCCTGTCCTACATTGATGCGCAGGTCGGTCTGCTCATGCAGACGCTGGCGGACTGCGGCGTGGCGGACAACACCATCATCTGCTTCTGGGGCGACCACGGCTGGCATCTCGGTGAACACGGACACTGGGGCAAGCTGACCAACTATGAGGACGCCGCCCGCGCACCGCTGATCATCTCCGCTCCCGGTGTCGCAGGAGGTAAACGTGTCACTGTGCTCACCGAGTTTCTGGATGTCTATCCGACGCTCTGCGAACTGGCCGGTCTGCCAATTCCGGCCCACGCCGAAGGCAAGAGTCTGGTTCCGCTGATGCGCGGCGAAGACGTGACCCTCCACAAAGCCGCAGTCACCCAGATGAGTCATGGACGAGGGAAAAACGGGTCAATGGGCTGGTCCCTCCGCACGCCACGTTATCGCTACATCGAATGGCGAGCCGCCGACTTCAGCTCGGACAAGCCAGTCTTCGGCAGCCATGCGCAGGCCACTGAACTCTACGACTACGAGTCCGATTCGTTGGAACGCGAGAACCTCGCCGACAAAACCGATCACGCCGCCTTGGTGAAACAGCATCAAGCCCTCTTCGACCAACTGCTGCCGCATCTGCCAACCCGAGAATAGCGAATGAAGCCCTTTCCCCTACTCATCAATGTTCTGGCGTTGTCCGTTTCGGCCTCTGCCGACGCCATCGAGCGCCCCGCTGCGCCTTTGCCTGAAACCGTTCCCGGTCTCCGCATCGAAACACAGGCCTATCCCGATCAAGCCGCCACCGAATGGCAGTTCCGCCTCCGGGCACCCGAGGCTGGCGAGTCTCCGCTCTACGAGAACCTGAAGTCCGCCGATTTCCAGGTCGCCTTCCCGCCCGATGCCAAGGTGCGGCTGCACTGGAGCAAAGGTAGCCATTCCGAGCCGGGTGATTTCGAACCGAAAACCAACCAGCTCGTCGTGGGCGAGGTCTTCTCGCTCGAGTCCTTCGGCGGACGCTCCTCGGATGGCGTGATGCCCTACTTCAATCTCGCGAGCGAAGGCGGCGGACTGATCGTCGCCGTCGGCTGGACCGGGGATTGGAAGGCATCATTCGAACTTCAGGCCAACGGCAAGGTGCGCGTCAGCGCCGGACTGAAACGCACGCGTTTTCGTCTCGCACCCGGCGAGGAAGTGCGGCTGCCCTCGATCCTCGCCTTGAACTACAGCGGCGACTGGATCGATGGACAAAACCAGTTCCGCCGTCTCATGCTGACGCATCACACGCCGAAGAATCATCCGCCGATGACTCTGATGCCGGTGGAGGCAGGTGTGCATGGCATCTTTCCCTTCAACGAGACCTCCGAAGAAAAGCTCGTCAAACTCGCCACCGACATCGCCGCGCTCAAGCTGCCGCTCGACTGCTATCACCTTGATGCCGGCTGGAACGAAGGCGGCTTTCCGAAAGGCCAGGGCAATCCTCAGGCCGACCCGATCCGCTTCCCGAACGGTCTCGCACCCGTGGGGGCCGCCGTGCGCAAGACGGGGATGCGCTTCCTCGCTTGGTTCGAGCCGGAGCGCGCCATGCGCGGCACCTGGCTGGAGCGCGAGCATCCCGACTGGTTGCTGAGACCGACGGGCACACCGGATCGGCTTCGTTATCAAGAGCGGGATGGTTTTTACCTGCTCGACCTCGGCAATCCCAAGGCACGGCAGTGGGCCATCGATTCCATCTCGGAAGAGATCACCCGCTCGGGCCTGAGCTTTTACCGCCAGGACTTCAATCTCTACCCCTCCTACTTCTGGCACACCGGCGAGAAGCCGGATGAAGTCGGCCTGCGCGAGATCCGCCACATCAACGGTCTCTACGCATTTCTCGACGAACTGGCCCGTCGTCATCCCGCACTGATTCTCGACAACTGCGCAGCGGGAGGCCGGCGACTCGACTTCGAGATGATGCGCCGCTGCATCGTGCTCTGGCGCAGCGACAGCACCTGGGGAGACAAAACTTTTCCACAGAATGTCCAGGCCATGACCCACGGCCTCTCGCACTGGCTGCCACTCCACGGACTCGGCGCCGCCGCCACCGACGATCTGGCCCTGCGCAGCGGCATGGGCGCGTGCGGCGGATTCTCCATCAACTATCGAAATCCCAAAGCCGTCGCCGCCTTACGGAAGCATCTCGAAAGCTATCTCAAAGTTCGCCCGCTTTACACTGGCGACTTCTACCCGCTCACACCTCACGGCCTCGACACGACTTCGTGGATCGCGTGGCAGTTCCATCGCGCCGATTTGAATGAAGGCGTCGTGCAAGCCTTCCGCCGTCCCGATGCCGCGAGTGACACGCTCACCGTCAAACTTCGCGGCCTCGTTCCGCAGCAACGCTACGAGATCGAAAACCTCGACGGTGGCAAAGAAGTCCGCACCGGCGCTGAACTCATGCGCGGCCACGTCATCACCTTGAACGAGAAGCCCGCAGCCGCCGTGCTCGTGCTAAAAGCCATCCAATGAATCCAACCATGAACACCACCACCCGCCTCTTCATTGCCATCCTCGCCTTCGCTTTGCCATTCAGCACGCTCATCTCCGCCGCTGACGCGCCTATCAAACATCGCCTGCTCTTCACCGAGTATGGCAAAGGGCCGAACCGCTTCGTTGAACTCGATGCCGATGGGAAGATGGTCTGGGAGTTCAAGCCGCCGAGCACCACGGTGATCTTCCATGTCTTGCCAAATGGGAACATCCTCTTCGGCTACGGCGGACAGCCCACGGGTGTGCGCGAGATTACTTCGCGCGGTGAGACAGTGTTCGATTACGTCAGCAAGTCGCATCAGGTCTTCGGCAGCGAGCGGCTCGCGAACGGCAACACGTTGGTCGCAGAGCAGGGCCCGTGTCAGGCTGTCGAAGTGAATCCGAAGGGCGAGATCGTGCATGTCACGCCGTTGACGACGAACATTGAAGGAACTCACCTTCAGGTGCGCAATGTCCACAAGCTTGCCAACGGCAACATCCTCGCCGCCCATGAAGGCGAGGGCGCGGTGCGCGAAGTCGATCCGCAGGGCAAGGTTGTGTGGGAATACACGGGCGTCACGAACACCGGCGAAGCGCAGCGGCTTGCCAATGGCAACACGCTCATCTGCTGCGGCACGCAGAAGCGTTTGATCGAGGTCACACCGGACAAGCAGATCGTGTGGGAGTTCAGCGACAAGGATGCGCCTGATTTGAACATCACCTGGGTCTCCTGCCTTCAGCAGCTCAAGAACGGAAACCTGCTCATCGGCAACTTCATGCGCGGCAAGGAAGGCCAGGGCGCGCACGCCATCGAAGTCACGCACGACAAGGAGAAGCGCGTCGTCTGGAAATGGGACGATCACAGCCTCATCAAGTCGCTCACCACCGTCCGCGTCATCGGCGAATAACCACACGCACACACGACCATGCCCAAAATAGCCATCACCGACTACACCTTTCCTGATCTCAGCCTGGAGGAAGCTGTGCTTCATCCTGCTGGTATCGAGATCGTCTCCCTCAAAGAAAAGCGTTCACCTGCGGAACTCGCCGAACTCGTGCGAGATGCCGATGCCGTGATCGCGCAGTTTGCTCCCGTGAACGCCGAAGTCGTCGCTGCGATGACCAAAGCGAAGGCCATCGTGCGCTATGGCATTGGTTACGACAATGTGGATTTCACCGCCGCCCGCGAGCGTGGCATTCCGGTGTGCAACATCCCTGACTACTGCATTGATGAAGTCGCAGATCATACGCTGGCCTTCATCCTCGCCATCACGCGGCAGGTGGTGCCGAACGCGTTGCACTTGCGCGAGGGCCAGTGGGGCCTCGCCACGCCGTTGACCGCGATGTCATCGCTGAAGCACCTCACCATCGGCATCGTCGGCTTTGGCCGCATCGGACGCGAGGTCGTGAAGCGCCTGCTCGCATTCAAGGCTCGTGTTTTGGTGTTTGATCCCGTCGTGGCGGCGGATGAGATCGCCAAAGCAGGTGCCGTGGCGGCTGCATCGTTCGATGAACTGCTCGCGCAGAGCGACATCGTCTCGCCGCATTGCCCATCCACACCGAAGACCAAGCAACTCTTCAATGCCGCTGTGTTCGCGAAGATGAAAGCAGGCTCCATCTTTATCAACGTAGGCCGTGGCGATCTCGCCGATAGCACCGCCATTACCGACGCTCTGCAATCCGGTCATCTCGCCGGTGCCGCGCTCGATGTCTTCGATCCGGAGCCGATTCCTGCCGACCATCCGATCCGCTCAATGCCGAATGTCATTCTCGCCGCGCACATCGCCTCCGCGAGTCCGCCAGCGGTGAAGACACTGCGTGAAACGGCAGCGCGCATCGCGCTGATGGCCGTTCGCGGCGAGCCGCTGCCGAATGTCGTCAACGGCGTGACCACAGCATGAATACTTTGATCTCCAACACTCCAACCATCCACCCAACCATGACTACACGACGTTCCTTCCTCACCTCCATCAGTTCCCTCGCGGCCACAAATTTGCTGGCGCGTGATTTCGGCCCCGGTGCCGCACCGGTGCGTTATCCCGAACCGGATGTCATCGCGCTCGATAAGACATTCGAGAAATACAAGATCGGCTCCGCGCCGATCGAGAGGCTGCACACCGGCATGTATTGGGCCGAAGGGCCTGCGTGGAGCGGTTGGGGGCAGTATCTCGTGTGGAGCGACATCCCGAACAACGTGCAGCATCGCTGGCTTCAGGATGACGGCGGAGTCACGACGATTCACAAGCCCGCCGGCCACAGCAATGGCAACACTTTTGACCGCGAGGGGCGGCAGATTTCCTTCGAGCATGGCAATCGCCGAGTGGTGCGCTATGAGGCCGACAACAGCCTCACCGTGCTAGCGGACAAGTTTGACGGCAAGCCCTTCAACGCCCCCAACGATGGCGCGGTGCATCCCGATGGCAGTGTGTGGTTCACCGATCCTGGCTACGGCAGCCTCGGCAACTACGAGGGCAACAAAGGCGATCTCTTGCTCAAAGAAGCGGTCTATCGCATCGACCCGAGCGGCAAGGTGGAAAAGGTCACCGACGAAATCTTTAAGCCCAACGGCCTCTGCTTCTCACCCGACTACAAGAAGGTCTATGTGGCCGACACCGGTGCCACGCATTACCCCGAGGCACCGAAGAACATCAAAGTCTGGGACATTGATGGCGCGAAGCTGAAGAACGGCCGTGAGTTCGCCTCCATGAAAATGGACCTCAATGGCAAGGAAGTCGCCGGACTCGCTGACGGCATTCGTTGCGACAAAGACGGCAACATCTGGGCCGGATCAGGTTGGGTGGGCGAAGGCTACGACGGCGTGCAGATCTTTTCACCCGAGGGCAAACGCATCGGCCAGATCGTGCTGCCGGAAGTGTGTAGCAATGTGTGCTTCGGCGGTCCGCGCCGCAATCGCCTGTTCATGACTGCAAGCCGCAGCCTGTATGCCGTGCATGTGGAGACCCAGGGAGCTCATTGGTGCTGATAATCGATGTCTGCACCCATGCCAAGCTCGCCGGACATCAATGCCCGAATCCTCGAAACCCCCGACATCGTGCTTGTCGGCAGTGGCATCATGTCCGCGACGCTGGCGGTGATGCTCAAGCGGCTCGATCCGAAGCTCCGCATCCAGATGGTCGAGATCACGAGTGAACTCGCACAGGAAGCCTCGAATGGCTGGAACAATGCAGGCACGGGGCACGCGGGCATTTGCGAACTCAGCTACACTCCGGCTCGCGATCAAAACGGTGGAGTGCCCATCAACCGGGCCTTGCATATCTTTGAGCAGTTCGAGCACTCGAAGCAGTTCTGGGGCTCAGCGACTGCTGAAGGCATGGTGGGAGCTGCTGCGGATTTTATCCATGCGGTTCCGCATGTCTGCTTCGTGAAGGGTCGGGAAAACGTGGACTTCTTGCACGCACGGCAGACCGCGATGGCGGAGCATCATTTCTTCCGCAGCATGACGTTCACGACCGATTCGTCGGTGATTCACCAATGGGCTCCGCTGGTGATGGAAGGACGCGATACTTGTCCAGTCGCGGCCACCTCCGGTGCCGGCACCGAGGTGGACTATGGTCTGTTGGCCCGCCGTCTTTGCGGCTGGCTGGCGGAGCAGGAGCATTGTGGCATCGCTGCTGGATGGAAGGTGACGAAACTCCAGCGCAGTGTGGGTGAATGGCACCTTGATCTGCGATGCATGGCTTCCGGTGAAGAGCGCAAGCAACGTGCGAAGTTCGTCTTCGTCGGCGCGGGCGGTGGCAGCTTGCCTTTGCTGCAATCCACCGGTCTCGCCGAAGTCGCTGGTCTTGGCGGATTTCCCATCGGCGGCCAGTGGCTGGTGTGCGATGAGCCTTCGATCTGCGCACGGCACGAAGCGAAGGTTTATGGTGCCACGCCGCCCTCATCGCCCAGTCTCGGTGCGGGGCATCTCGATGTGCGAAGACTCAATGGTCAGCGCCAGCTTCTTTTCGGCCCCTTTGCCTCATGGACGACGCGTTTTCTCAAACATGGACACTGGAGCGACCTGCCGCTCTCGATTCGCGCGGGCAATCTCGGCGCTCTGCTGCAGACCGGCATGCGCAACCTCTCGCTGGTGAAGTATCTCGTCACCCAGGGTCTGCAAAGCATGGAGAGCCGCATGGAGGCCGTGCGCGAGTATTACCCCAATGCCCGCACGGAACACTGGAGGCTCGTGCAGGCAGGAATCCGTGTGCAGGCCATCAAGAAAGCGGACCGTGGCGCGGTGTATTTCGGCACCCAAGTGTTCTCCTCCGCAGACCGTTCTGTTGCAGCGCTTCTCGGCGCTTCGCCGGGCGCATCGGTCTCGGTGAACATCGCCCTCGAAGTCGTCCAGACCTGCCTGCCGCATCTGCTCGCCAGCGCTGAGGGCAGGGAACGCATGAGGCGGATGATCCCGACTTTTGACCACGACCTGAAGCAGCCAGGCAACGCCGCCTTGTTCGAGAAAACCAGCCGCGAGGCCGCAGAACAACTTCAAATCCATCCGCAACCATGATTACCCTCACTGACAAAATCGCCCTCGTCACTGGAGCCGGTTCCGGCATCGGAGCCGCCATCGCGGAATGCTTCGCCGAAGCCGGAGCGCTCGTCTTTGCCTCCGACCGCGACGAAGCCGCCGCGCAACAAACCGCCGCGCGGATCTGCGAGGCGGGCCATCGCGCGGAATCGCTCGTGCTGGATGTCAGTGACGAGTCCTCGTGCCTTGCCGCTGTGCGCACGGTCACAGAGAAATGCGGTCGCTGCGATGTGCTCGTCAACAATGCGGGCATCGGGCATGTCGGCACCATTTTAACCACCAAGCCTGACGATTTGGAAAGGCTGTGGAAGATCAATGTGCTCGGCATGTATCACCTCTCACGCGCAGTGCTGCCCGGCATGATCGAGCGCGGCATCGGCTCCATCGTCAACATCGCCTCCATCGCCGGACTCATGGGCATGGAAGCGCGCTTCGCCTACACGACGACCAAGCACGCCGTCGTCGGCATGACCCGCGCAAT
>JBILPY010000467.1:0-4018 GCA_044373575.1 Prosthecobacter sp.
GTGTGCTCGGCTCCGTGCAGTTCTTTGACGCCTTCGATGGTGATGCGGTTGGTGCCTGCACCTTCGATTTTGGCCCCCATCTGGATGAGGAAGTTGGCGAGATCTTCCACTTCGGGTTCGGCGGCGGCGCCTTCGATGACGGTGATGCCTTTGGCGAGCACGGCGGCCATCATGATGTTGTCGGTGCCTAGCACGGTGGAGCCGTGCTTGCCCATGAGGTTCATGGTGCTGCCTTTGAAGGTTTTCTTCGGTGCGTTGACTCGGATGTCCCCGCCTTCGACCTGGATCTCGGCACCGAGGGCTTCGAGGCCTTTGAGATGGAGATCCACGGGGCGATCTCCAATGACGCAGCCGCCGGGGAGTGAGACGGTGCATTTGCGCAGGCGGCCCGTGAGCGGGCCGAGCACGCAGATGGAGGCGCGCATTTTGCGGACGAGGTCGTAGGGGGCCACGGACTTGATTTTCTCCGCCTTCACGACAACGACGCCGCTGGCGCGCTCCACTTCGGCACCCAGTTCACCGAGGATGCGGACCATGTAATTCGTATCGCTCAAATCAGGCACGCGGCGGATGGTGCAGGTGTCCTTGGTGAGGAGCGTGGCTGCGAGGATGGGCAGGGAGGAGTTTTTACTGCCGCTGATGTTGACGCGACCCTTCAGAGGCGCGCCGCCGTGGACGATGAGTTTTTCCATGTGAGTCGGCCCGTCTTTGCCCTTCCCGAGGCGTGAGGCAAGCGGGAAGATGAGTCACAGGTCAGGAGATGATGCGCCGTCCGAGCACCGTGAGGCCAAGCAAAAGCAGCAGGGGCAGAATGACATAGAAGGTAAAATCCTCTGTATGATCGGCGTGTTCGCCGCCATTTCGGAGACGCTCAATCTCGCGTTGCTGTGAGGCGTCAACGAGTTCTTGAGATGCGAAGGCTAGGCTGGGAAGGCTAGATATCGCAGTCCAAGCCATAGCATGTGACGTGGGATGTAACGACATGCAATTGTGGGGGATAAACCGCCCACAGGCCACACCTGCTTTGATCAGACACCGTGAAAGTCGATTTTTGGCAGGGAGTGACCTGTGGACACATATGGAATACCGGAAAGCTGTGTGTGCGTTACGCTGAAAATGCACTTTTTTTTATTTTTCTTCAAAAAGTGACCGAACAGCCCCGGCCAGCTGGCATCGAATTGCGGCTGACTGCATGACGAGGCGATGAGTCGCCTTCTCTTTTGAAATCGGGCGAAAACTCGGCATTACATACTGAGACATGAAAAAGACCGGGCCTAAACAAAACCCATCCATGGGTATCGAAAGCCATCGCTCGCAGGACCGATCTGAACTACATGCCGCGTCCCCGCTGGAACAGCTCCAGCCATCCTCTCCCTACATGTTCGTCAAATCTCCCCGTGTCCGCCCCCCCGCTCCTTCACTCCCCACCTGCACGCCTGCGGCTCGGAAGGAGATCTCCCCCGGAGTGATCCTGGATGCGCGACGGGCTCTGATGCATGTGACTCAGGGATGGATGGCGGTGGCGGACATCCACTTCGGCTATGAGGTGCGGCGTGCTCGTGGCGGCGTGCTGATGCCAGACTGGGGCATGAGCCAGTGTGAGGCGGTGCTGATGAGTCTGCTGAGAGATCACCGCCCGGAGCGACTCATCCTGGTGGGGGACATCATGGATGGCGGAGCCTCGGCAGAGGAGACGCTGTCACTTCTGGATCGCCTGCGTGAGGAGGTGCCGCTGATCTGTGTCGAGGGTAATCATGACCGCGTCGGCTTACGCAGAGGTCGGACCTTTGTAAAGTCGCACCGCGAAGGGGCATTTCTCTTTGAGCATGGGCATCTGCCGCTTTCCGAGCACGCTGGCGTCGTGATTACCGGGCATGAGCATCCCTCAGTGCGTTTTAGAGATGGTGCCGGCCTGCAACTGCGCCTGCCTGCGCTGATCCAGGAACAGACGTCGCCGAAAACACAGCGCTGGATCCTGCCCGCCTTTTCCCCCTGGGCCGCTGGCGGGAAATACGAATCACTGCATGAGCGTGTCGGCACTTGGGTTTGCGCCCCAGGTCGTGTATGGAGCGCCCTGTGAACTAGATTTTCTTGGTGGGATCAAAAAAGATCTTCACGTCCGCCTCGGTCGTGCCAAGGATCTGCTGGGCACGCTTCAGAGCGTTGCGCGTGGCGAGATTTGGGTTGCTGGGGCTGGCGGGGAAGATGTTGTCCTTGCCAATGGTGTCGTTGAGTCCGGAGTCACGCAGCACTCGATAGACATCCTTCATCACGCCGCTGATGAGCAGGTCACGCCCGTCTCGCCGCAGCAGGTGTACCAGCTCCTCAATGGCAATGACGCAGGTGGCATCCAGATGGCGGGCGCTTTTCAGCCGCAGGATGATGATGCGCAGGTTCGGGTCACTGCATGTTCGCTGGATCTGTGTGCGGAAGAGATCCGCCGCACCGAAGAAGAGCTCCCCTTCGACGTGGACGATGGAAACGGCGGGATTGGCCCGTACACCAGGCCGGGTGGCTTCAGCGAGGTTTCCCTCTTGATTGAACTCATACTCGATCAGGGTGGGCTGGCTGACTTTGCGCAAGTAGAGCACCACGGACATGCCTACCCCCGTGAAGATGGCCACATGCAGCGGCACCAGCAGCGTGGCAGCCAGGGTGACGAGAAAAACAAGCGCATCGGACCCCGTGGCGCTCAGACAGATGCGAATGTTCCGGCGATTGATCAGTGAGATAGCGACGCAAATGATCAGCACGGCCAGCGAGGCGCGGGGGATGTAGCCCACGAGATGTCCGAGGGTAAGCGCGCCAATGAGGCAAAGCAGGCCATTGAAAAACGCCGAAAGCGGCGTGCGAGCGCCACTCTGGAAATTCAGCGCACTGCGCGTGAGTGAACCTGAACACGGCATCCCGCTGAGATAGGCACAGCTTAGATTGGCCATGCCGAGGCTGAACATGTCCTGATTCGCATCCACTTTCTGGCCGCTCACGCTCGCTAGTGTCTTCGCCATGGATGAACTTTCCAGCGTGGCAAGGAAGGCAATCGCAACGGCGAGGCCGAAGAGGTGGCTGAAGTCCGAAAAGAATCGCGGCGAGACAAAGTCGGGGAATGGTGGCAGGAGATCGAAGATTCCGAAGCGTGCATCCGAGTAGGTATCGACCACAATGCCAAATCCGCTCACACCGACGGCAATGAGCGAGGCCAGAACCAGACTGAGTGCTAGCGCAGGCCAAGCGGGCCGCGTACGGCGAACCAGAATGTAGATCAGCGCCGTTCCTGCCGCGACGGCCAAGCTTTCCCAGTGCGCCTCGGTGGCATGGGTGACGAGATGGATGAGGATGCCCGGCAATGTGCGCCGCTGAAATGAACTGCCATCCTCCATCGTCACCGTCATGGTGATGCCAAAGATGTTCGCCAGCTGGTTCGTGATGATGAGGAGAGAAGCTCCAGTCACATAGGCCACGACTACGGTTCGACTGATGTATTGCGTCAGCTCAGCCACACGCAAAAAAGCACCGAAGAGCAGAAGTGTGCCGACCATGAAGACGAGCAACGGCATCATGCTGATGCGATCCATTTGCGGATCCGCCGCGAAGTAGGAGAAGATCATGAACGCGGTCGCGTTCGTCGGTCCGAGCACCGTGTAACGTGAGCTGCCGAACAGTGAACCCACCATGCCCGAAACGGCGGCGCACATCGTGCCGAACTGCAAAGGCAGCCCTGCGATGGCCGCATAGGCCATGCCTTGTGGCAGATCTAGCAGGGCCACGGAAAAGGCGGCCTTCACGTCCGCCTTCAGCCGCCGTGGCCCGTAGCCTTTCAGCCAGCGGCGGAAGGGGAAGGGGTCCAGCGCGTTGCTCGCGAGCATGTCACGCAGCCACGTCCGTCCCTGCCGCAACAAGTGGCGGAGCAGATGCCATGAGGACGTGGGCGGATGACCAGACACAAGGTCAAACTAGGCCGTGATCGCTGGTTTGGCAAAGCCAGAGCTCGATTCTACAGCAGCGAGGTAACGCGTGG
>JBILPY010000468.1:0-4015 GCA_044373575.1 Prosthecobacter sp.
TGCGCCTCCGGGATACGTCGGTTATGAAGAAGGCGGTCAGCTTTCCGAAGCCGTGCGCCGTCGCCCCTACTCCGTGATCTTGTTCGACGAAGTCGAAAAAGCGCACCCGGATGTCATGCATCTTCTGCTGCAGATTCTCGAAGAAGGCCAGGTCACCGACAACTTCGGCCGCAAGATCGACTTCCGTAACACTATCGTCATCCTCACCTCGAACGTCGGTGCCGAGCAGATCAAGCGCCAGACCACGCTTGGCTTTGCAGCCATGCAGCAGGACCACGCGGACAACGACGCCATCAAAGCGAAGATCAACGAGACCGCGAAGAAGTTTTTCAAGCCCGAGTTCCTCAACCGTCTCGACGACCTCATCGTCTTCAAGATGCTCGAGAAGGAACAACTCAGCACCATCGTCGATCTCGAAGTCAGCAAAGTCGTCGCCCGCCTCAAGAAGAAGAACATCGTCATCACGCTGGATGCCGGCGCTGTCGAGTTCCTCGCCAAAGAAGGCTACGATCCGCAATACGGAGCCCGTCCGATGCGCCGCGCCGTCGAGAAGAACATCGAAGATCCGCTCTCCGAACACCTCCTCCGTGGCGATGTCCGCGAAGGCGATGTGGTCAAAGTCAGCTTCGATGCCGAGAACAAGCGTCTCAAATTCGCCGCTGATGCCCGTCCAGAAGCTGAGAAAGAGACGACTGAGGAATCCGTCGCTTCACCCTAGAGTGTGAGGTGGGAAAAGACGCCCGCAACGAGATACCGAGACCGGTCAGCACCCCTGACCGGTCTCATCGTTTTAGGCACAGACGCTGGAGCGCCTCGACATCGCCATATTTCACGGCACCGGGGACGAAGTTCACATCCCAGAAGCTCGTTAGATTGGCAAAGCGGAAGCCATTCAGCTCCGCCTTCACGCTGGAGACGGCACTGCCGAGCAAAGCCCCTGCCACCAAGGCCGCCGGCGCTGCACCATCGGTACCGATGATCTCGATGTCCTTCGCGGGCCATTTGTCATGGCTCTGCATCATCGCCACCATGGTGAAGGCATCATGCACCCTGCGGGCCAGAAGCGTGGGGTTGTAGCCATAGGTGTAGCCACTGAACTCGCGGAAGTCGTTCGGCTTGGCCTTCAAGTTGTCGCCAGCTTTCGGCTGCTCGGTCGCGCCTTCGAGATAGAGCTGCGGACAGGCGATGGCGACTCCAGCATCGAGCAGCTTTTTTACCTCGGGCGATGAAGGCCCCGCCCCGTGGATGCTATCGAAGCCTTTGTCCGTGAGCCAGAGCACCGCCTTGCCTTTCCAGTCCTTCGGGAAGAGGAAGCTCGCGGACACTTCTTCGCCATGCGCGGTGTTTCGCGTCAAACCCTGGATCACCAGGTAGTCTCCACGATCTTCCTTGGCGGTGGCTTCGTAGCTGACATCTGTGCCAGAAGCAGTGCCACGACCGACGATGGTCTGCCAGGCTTTCAAACTCAGCTCATCCGCGCCGTCCTTGCCCTGCCACTTCGCATCCTGCGCGGTGAACCATGCACACACCGCCTTCTCGTGAGCCGTGCCGACTTGATCGCCCGAGGGTTTCGGATTCTCGGCGGTCCAGACGGTGAGTTCGTCCTTGGTGGAGAAAACGAAGTCGCGTTCTTCGATAGGCTCCTTGTGCCCGATTTGGAAATGCTTGTTGAAGAAGGCATACATCGCCAGCCGCGCCGGCAGATTGTAGTTGTGTGGGAACTGCGTGGCGATGTGCGCCGTCACACGATCTGGCACACCGAGCATGGCGTAGAGGCTCTTCAGATCTGGCAGGCCTTTCGTCGCCAATTCCTTTGTCCAGTCATCCGCCGCCGTCATTCCGAGCGGACGCGGAGCTGTGAGTGCCGCGATGTCGATATTGCCCTGGCCGATGCGCAGAAAGTGCGTGTTTTCACAAGTGCAGCCGCCCTGCATCGCCGTGGAAACCATCACGCAGGGGAAGGCCGCCTTAATGCGTGGATCAATGCCCGTGATCATCATCGTCTGCGTGCCGCCGCCGCTCTCACCGGTGCAGCCGATGCGCTCGGCATCCACACCTTCGACATCCATCAGGAAATCCAGCGCGCGGATGCTGTTCCAAGTCTGGAGGCCGAAGAAAGTCTGGAGACTCAGATCCGCCTGCGGCGACAGGAAACCTTCCTTTCTCGCCCCGTGGCGGTGCTCGTTGAATTGAATCGAGTCTGCATATCCCACCATATCATAAAGGAATGCCGCACAGCCCAGGCGGGCAAGCCCCACACAACGCGCCTGCATGGGCGAACGAGCTCCACTTTCCAGCTTCTCCGCGCCCGTCTCGATCTGCTTCTTCGTCGCGGCGGTGCCGGGACCGGAGTCTTGGAATCGGCCATCCGGCCAGTGCCCGTGCGGGCAAAGGATGCCCGGCATCTTGGCGGGACGAGGCTTCGGCAGATACAGATTCCCCGTGACGAAATGCCCCGGCAGGCTCTCGAAGAAGACTCGCTCGATGGTGTAGTCCTCACGCTCCACCCTGCCATGCACCACGGCATTCAGCGGCGTCTTCTCCGGCATCGGCAGAAGGCCGTTCCCCACGAGCAAACGCTGCTCGATCTCCTGCTTCCGCACCGTCCAAGCATCGGCTGACTTCACCGCTGTGAAGGGAAAGTAACCCTGCAAGTCGCGCATCTCACGCTGCGCGTGCAAGGTCGTGACGGAAGCAACAGCGAGGAAGGCGAGTAGCAGAAGTGATTTCATAATGGCGCGATTTTGGCGGAAAACATCGCCCCAAGGAAAGCAAAACTTCCTCACGCCAGCATCTTCGGCACCAGCTCGCCGTGGACATTCGTGAGACGCATATCGAGACCTTGGAACTTCACCGCGAGCTTCGTGTGCTCAAAGCCAAGCAGGTGCAGCAGCGTCGCGTGCAGGTCATGCACATGCACTGGGTCTTGCGTGACGTTGAACCCGAACTCATCACTCTCGCCAAGCGTGAGGCCCGGCTTCATCCCGCCGCCGGCAAACCACATGGTGAAAGCATTCGGATGATGATCGCGGCCATCGCTGCCGCCTTGCACCATCGGCGTGCGGCCGAATTCACCACCCCAGATGACGATCGTGTCTTCGAGCAGGCCGCGCTGCTGCAAATCACGCACCAGCGCTGCGCAGGGTTGATCAGTCAGACCGCATTGCTGCTTCAGGCCACCCGTGAGACCGCCATGATGATCCCAGGCTTCGTGGAAGAGCTGCACGAAGCGCACGCCACTCTCGATCAAGCGACGTGCGAGCAAGCAGTTGTTGGCAAAGGACGCCTCGCCCGGCTTCGCGCCATACATGTCGAGGATGTGCTGCGGCTCCTTCGAGATGTCCATCACCTCGGGCGCGGTTTGCTGCATCCGGTAGGCTAGCTCGAAGCTGTTGATGCGCGCGGCGATCTCGGGATCACCCACTTCACCCAACCGCTCTTCATTGAGCTGCTTCAGCGCGTCCAAAGTCTGCCGCTGCGTGGCATTGGTGACGCCTTTGGGATTGTTCAGATAGAGCACCGGTTCACCGCTGCTGCGGAAGGGCACGCCTTGATAGACTGTCGGCAGGAAGCCGCAGCCGAAGTTGGATAGGCCGCCGCTCGGGCCTTTCTGCCCGCTTTGCATCACGACATAACCGGGCAGGTCCTGATTCTCCGTGCCCAGGCCATACAGCGACCACGCCCCGAAGCTCGGGCGACCAAAGATCTGCGAGCCCGTACTCATCAGGATCTGCGCGGGAGCATGGTTGAAGGCGTCCGTCTTCATCGAGCGCACGATGGTGAGATCATCGGCGATCTTCGCCGTGTGCGGCAGCAGCTCGCTGATCTCCGCTCCACTCTGCCCATGCTTGGCAAACTTAAACTTCGGCCCGAGGAGCTTGCTGTTCGGGTTGATGAAGGCCGCGCGGTAGCCTTTCAAAAGGTCCGCCGGGGGCAGCTTGCCGTCCCACTTGGCGAGTTCGGGCTTGTTATCAAAGAGCTCCAGATGGCTCGGCGCGCCGCCCATGAAAAGATA
>JBILPY010000066.1:0-13063 GCA_044373575.1 Prosthecobacter sp.
CGCGATGCGTGGGAAGGCGGCCATCGCGTGCCTTTCATCGTGCGCTGGCCCACGAAGGTGAAAGCGGGCAGCACCAGCGATCAAACCCACTGCCTCACCGACATCATGGCCACCATCGCAGCGATCACTGGTGCTGCGTTGCCGCACAATGCCGCCGAGGACAGCTTCAACATGCTGCCCGCCCTCGAAGGCACCGCTACAGCTCCGATCCGGCCTTATCTGCTCACCCAGGCCTTTGGCGGGCAGCGCACGCTTTCGATTCGTCGCGCGAACTGGAAATACATCGCCCACCGCGGCTCCGGCGGAAACAACTACGACAAAGGCGAGCTGAAACCCTTTGCATTGCCCGAGGCCGATCCAGAAGCTCCCGCCCAACTCTACGACCTCGTCACCGATCCCGGGGAGACGACGAATCTTTATTCCAATAAGCCGGAGATCGTGAAGGAACTCCAAGCGCTCCTCGAACAATCGAAAACCACCGGCCGCAGTCGTCCATGAGGATTCTCGTCACCCTTCTTTGTGCACTCAGCATCCTCGGTCATACCCGGGCGGCGGAGAGCAAACCCAATGTGCTTTTCATCGCGCTGGATGATCTGAATGACTGGATCGGCTGCCTGGGCGGGCATCCGCAGACGAAGACGCCGAACTTGGATCGACTTGCGGCGAGCGGCGTGCTGTTTCGGAATGCCTACACGGCAGCGGCTTCGTGCAATCCATCGCGGACGGCGATCTTCAGCGGTCGGCCGCCGCATCGCTCCGGGCTTTATCATAACCTGCAAAAGATGCGCGAGGTGATGCCGGAGGCGGAGTTGTTGCCGCGCTATTTTTCGAAGCAGGGCTACTGGAGCGCGGGTTCGGGCAAGATGTTGCACTACATCATCGATCCGCCTTCGTGGGATGATTACTTCCCGGCCAAAGCGAAGGACAATCCCTTTCCGCACACGTTTTATCCCGCGAAACGGCCGGTGAATCTGCCGCGTGGCGGTGACTGGCAATACGTCGAGACCGACTGGGCGGCGCTGGATGTCACGGATGAGCAGTTTGGCGGCGATTGGGCCGTAACGAAGTGGATTGGTGAGCAGCTCCAGCGTCCGCACGACAAACCTTTCTTTCTCGCCTGCGGCATCTACCGGCCGCATGAGCCGTGGTTTGTGCCAAGGAAGTATTTCGAGCCGTTTCCGCTGGAAAGCATTCAGCTTCCGCCCGGTTACAAAGCGGATGATGTCGATGATTTGCCGACCGCAGGCCAGCGACTCGCGCGGAATCGCTATTTTGCGCACATTCAGAAGCACGCGCAGTGGAAGAAGGGCATCCAGGCCTATCTCGCAGCGATTCACTTCGCGGATGCGATGCTCGGTCGCGTGCTGGATGCGCTCGAGAAGAGCCCGCAGCGCGACAACACCATCGTCATGCTCTGGAGCGATCACGGCTGGCATCTCGGCGAGAAGGAGCATTGGCAAAAGTTCACCGGCTGGCGTGTCTGCGCCCGCGTGCCGCTCATGATCCGCGTGCCCAAAGGCGCAGCCGGTTTGCCCGAAGGCACCACGCCCGGCAGCGTGTGTGATCGCCCCGTGAGCCTCGTCGATCTGTTCGGCACGCTCACGGATCTGTGCGGCCTGCCGCCGAAAGCCGACATCGAAAGCCGCAGCCTCGTGCCGCTCCTGCGCAACCCGCAGGCCGAATGGCCACACGCCGCCCTCACGCATCTCGACAAGCCGGAGAACTACGCCATCAGCACGCAACGCTGGCGCTACATCCACTACGCGGGCGACGAAGAAGAGCTCTACGACCTCGAAACCGATCCACACGAATGGACCAACCTCGCCACGAAGCCCGAGCATGCTAACAAGCTCGCTGAGATGCGTTTGCTTGCTCCCAAGAACATCGCGCCTGTCCACAAAACGAAGCCATGAACATCGTCTCCATTTTCAATGACGTGATCGGTCCTGTGATGCGCGGGCCATCGAGTTCGCATTGTGCGGCGGCATTGCGCATCGGGCGGTTGGCGCGGGATTTGATGGAGGGCGAAATCAGCGAAGTTCTGGTTGAGTTTGATCGCGCGGGCTCGCTGCCGACGACGCATGAGAGCCAGGGCAGCGATATGGGGCTGTTTGGTGGTTTGCTAGGCTGGGAAGCAGATGATGAGCGGCTTCCTGAGTCGGCGAAGGCGTTAGCGGAGGCCGGGATCAAGCTGCGCATCGAAACCGTCGATGTCGGCGATCCGCATCCGAACACATATCGGCTCACTTTGAAGAACTCGCGTGAAACGCACTCGCTCATCGCCATTTCGACAGGTGGCGGGATGATGGAGGTCCTGAGTATCGACGGCGTGGAGCTGCACATGGATGGTGGGTATCACGAGACGCTGATTTGGGCGTCGAAGGGCACTGCGGCGCATTTCGAGGCCGATGATGTCATTGTTCACGATTTGGGCGATACGCAGCTCATCCAGATCAAATCCGACCGATTCGTCAGATCAGACGAATCACTCGCCACCAAGCGGCTCTCTCCCGTGCTTCCGGTGCCATCGCGAAAAAACCTATGCGTGTCTTTCACGAGCTGCTCCGACATGCTGAAGCACGACGGAGCCCAAAACACGCCGCTTTGGCAGCTCGCCATCGAATACGAGCGGGCTCGTGGTAGCTTCGCTGAGCGTGAGGTTATCGACAAAATGATCGCCATCGTGCGCATTCTGCGGAAATCCATCGCCAGTGGCATTGCGGGCACGAGTTATGAAGATCGCGTGCTGCATCATCAGAGTGGACGCTTTGCCGAGATGATGAACGCGGGCCGCTTGCTCGATGGCGGCGCGTTGAACCGCATCATCCTTTACGTCACCGCCTTGATGGAGGTGAAGAGCAGCATGGGCGTCATCGTCGCCGCTCCGACCGCAGGCGCGTGCGCTGCCTTGCCCGGAGCCGTCATCGCCATGGCGGAGTCGATGGGCAAAGACGAGGAAGAAATGGCGAAAGCCATGCTCGCCGCCGGATTGATCGGTGTCTTCATCGCCACGCGCTGGACCTTCGCGGCGGAAGTCGGCGGTTGTCAGGCCGAAGGCGGTGCCGCCGCCTGCATGGCCGCCGCCGCACTCGTCACGCTCGCTGGCGGCACACGCGATCAAGCCATCGCCGCGGCCTCGATGGCCTTCCAGAGCATGCTCGGCCTCATTTGCGATCCCATTGCGAACCGCGTCGAAGCCCCCTGCCTCGGCAAAAATGTGATGGCGGCCAGCAATGCGCTCTCCTGCGCAAACATGGCGCTGGCTGGCTATGACCCGCTGATCCCGCTGGATGAAGTCATCGATGCAGCAAAGAACGTCTCCGCCACCATGCCTCGCGAGCATCGCTGCACCTCGCTGGGCGGTTTGGCGATCACGCCGACGTCGCTGGAGATCGAGCGGAAGCTCGCGGCGCTGAAAGGCAAAGGCTGCGGCAGTTGTCATTGCTAAGTCCGAAAGAAAAACACACCACCCAGCTTCTATTCCCACCATGAAACGCCGCTCCTTTATCTCCACCTCCGCCGTCACTGCTTTTGGTTTCCAGTTTGTCCCCGCGCATGTCGTGCGTGCTCAGGGAGGTGCTCAGTCGCCTTCGAACAAGCTGCGCATCGCGGCGATTGGTGTTGGTGGACGCGGTGCAGCCGATTTGGGCGACATGGCGGGCGAGGACATCGTGGCGCTGTGTGATGTAGATGAACGCAACGCGGCAGGAAGCTTTAAAAAGTTCCCGAATGCGAAGCGCTTCACCGACTTCCGCAAAATGTTTGACGCGATGAACAACGAGATCGACGCCGTGCTGGTGGCCACGCCTGATCACACGCATGCAGTGGCTGTGCTGGCCGCCATTGGCCATGGGAAGCATGTGTATTGTGAAAAGCCGCTGGCGCATACCGTGGCGGAGGTGCGGGCGATGCGGAAGGCGGCGCTGGAGAAGAAGGTGATCACGCAGGTGGGCAATCAGGGGCATTCGTCCGACAGCATCCGACTTTTTGTCGAAATGGTGCAGTCGGGAGCCATCGGCAACGTGTCGGAGATTCATGCGGGCTGCGATGCCTTCCGCGAGGTGTATTGCCAGATCGGCAAAAAGCAGGCGATCCAGACGGAAAAGCATGAGGTGCCTCAGGGACTCGACTGGGATCTGTGGCAGGGACCGCTGAAGACGCAGGCGTTTCATCCGGCGTATGTGCCGTTTAGCTGGCGCGGCTTTTCGGCGTATGGCAGCGGCTGCATCGGCGACTGGATTTGCCATGTTTTTGATCCTTCGTTCTGGGCACTCGATCTCGGCATGCCAACCGCGATCACGGCGGAGACGAAGGACTACGATCCGGTGAAGCACGCGGCGTTTTATCCGAAGGGCACTCGGATCACGTATGAGTTCCCCGCGAAGGGCGCACGCGGTCCAGTGAAACTCATCTGGCACGACGGCGAGTTCGGCATCCCGCAGCCTGAAGAACTGACGAAGGACAATCGCAAGGTCGTCGGCATCGGCGCGGTGGTGATCGGTGACAAAGGCAAGATCATGCATGGCTCGCATGGTGCAGGCGGTGTGCGCCTGATCCCAGAGGCGAGCATGAAGGGCTTCAAGGTGCCGGAGAAGACCATCCCCCGCGTGCCAAAAGGCAATCACCAGCACGATTGGCTCAACGCCATCCGCGAAAACCGCCCCGCTGGCTCCAGCTTTGAATATGGCGGATCTTTGAGCGAGATCGGACTGCTCGGCATGATCGCCGTGCGCCGCACCGGCACTCGCCTGGAGTGGGACAACGACGCAATGAAATTCACCAACGACGCGGAGGCGACTGCGCTGCTGACGCCAGAGTATCGCGAAGGATGGAGCTTGTGATCGTCACCTCGGCTTGATCTCAAACGCATCCATCCACGGCAACGTGATCTGGGGCGGCATGCCGCCAAAGGGTTGGTAGGCGGGGAGCTGGACGATACTCATGCTGTGTGGCTGGCTGGCGATGAAGAACATCGCGTCGGCGCAGTCGGCACAGGTGATCATGGCTTCTTTGTGCTTCGCCGAAGGCTGCACGGGGCGCTTTTTGACGAGCGGGGTGTCCGCCTCGCCGGGAGCGTATTCGGAGACGACGATGCCATGTGCATTGAGCTGCATTCGGGCAGTGAAAAGCATGCCGTGAACGGCCCACTTGCTCGCGGTGTAAGGCACGCCAGCGAAGGAATCGTAGCCATGACCGGCGGTGGAAGAGACAACGACGATCTTTCCGCAGCCGTTCGCTGCCATCGGCTTGGCGACGGCCTGAATCATGTTCGCCACACCGATGACATTGATCTCCATGACCTTGCGCCAGCTCTCCTCACTGGCGATTCGCGACGGATCGGCATGAGCCATGAAACGGTCCGGCGTGTTGATGCCGGCGGTGTGAATCAGCGCGTGCGGCGTGCCTGTATTAAGCACTTCGGCCATCGCGGCAGCCACGCTGGTGCTGTCGGCCACGTCGCAGACGACGGGGATGATGTTCTTGGAAAGCGCAGCACTTTCCTGAAGCGACTCCAGCGTGCGCCCAAACACAAACGTCTTTGCGCCAGCCTCAGCGAAACGCTTGGCCGCCGCCTGCCCCATTCCACCGCCACCGCCGGTGACGATCACAATCTTGTCAGTCCAATTTTGGTCCATGTGCTGATGCTAACGAGCGCACACGAGGCGTCGAGTCTCTGCTTGGCAAAAATCTGGGCGCAAACCGCCAAAGCGTCCAAGACGATCGCCCGGATGCCCGATTAAATGTGCTAACATGAGCAAACATGTCACCATCCTCGGCGCTGGCGTTATCGGCCTCACCACGGCGCTTTATTGCGCCCGTCGCGGCATGCGTGTGACGATCATCGACCAAAAGCCGCAGCAGCGCGATGGTTGCTCGTTTGGCAATGCGGGCATGATCGTACCGAGCCACTTCATCCCGCTCGCGGCACCAGGGATGGTGAAACTTGGCCTAAAATGGATGTGGAACCCCGAATCACCCTTCTACATCAAGCCGAGGCTGAATCTCGATTTGATGACGTGGGGCCTCGAATTCTGGAAAGCGGCCACCAAAGGGCGTGTCGATGCCGCAGCCCCGGTGTTGCGTGACTTAAGCCTGCTGAGCCGCCAGTGCTACGATGAGATCGGGCTCGACTTCGGGCTCGTGAAACGCGGATTGCTCATGCTGTGCAAAAAACAGCAGACGCTCGATGAAGAAGCCCACATGGCAAAAATGGCAAACCGACTTGGCATTCCCGCCGAGGTGCTCGATGCGAAGGCCACCGCCGCGCTTGACCCTGCAGTGACGATGGATGTCTGCGGCAGTGTCTTCTTCCCGAAGGACTGCCATCTCGCTCCAGGCCGCTTCATCGTCGCTGTCGAAGCGGAGTTGGTGAAACTCGGTGTCGAGATGCTGTGGGAAACCGATGTGCGGGGCTTTGAGGTGGAAGACCAGGTGCTTCGCGCCGTCAAGACGTCAAAGGGTCAAGTGGAGGGTCAAGAGGTGCTTTTGTGCAGCGGCGTGTGGTCGGCAGAGCTGGCGAAGGAGCTCGATCTGAAGCTGCCGATGCAGGCGGGCAAAGGCTACAGCCTCACGCTGACGAATCCGAAGCAGCTTCCCGACCTGTGCAGCATCTGCACAGAAGCGCGGCTCGCCGTGACGCCGATGGATGGCTCGCTGCGTGTCGGCGGCACGATGGAAATGGCAGGAACCGACGAATCCATCACGCCGCGTCGCGTGCGCGGCATCACCCGGGCCTTTCCTGAGTTCTTCCCTGCCTTCAATGAACGCGATTTCGCCAACGTGAAGCCATGGAGCGGTCTGCGGCCGGTTTCGCCGGATGGCATGCCCTACATCGGCCGAACGCAGCGCTGGAAAAACCTCACCGTGGCCACCGGTCACGCGATGATGGGACTGAGCCTCGCGCCCGCGACGGGCAAAATTGTCGCTGAGTTGCTTGGCGGCGAGAATTCGCCCGTGGCGCTCGATCTGATGTCACCTGACCGCTTCGCATGAAAATCATCCCCCTCTTCTTTCTCGCTGTTTCGACGGCGTTCGCTTTGGACCGTCCGAAGCTCCAAATCATCAACGCGGGTGACAAGGCGGTGGAGGTCTTCTGGATCGCTCCAGATGGCAAACGAGTGAGCAATGGCAAAATCGAGCCGGGCAAGGATAGCAACATCGGCACGACGTTAGGGCATCGCTTTGCGATCGTAGATGGCGGAAAAGAGACGGAGGTGGTAAGCCGGGTGCCCGTGCAGGCTTTTCGTCATGATCCGAAGGCCAAGGATGGCGTGCCAGCTTTTTACACCCAGGTCGTTCATGCGCAGGGCTACCCGATCTGTGGTTCGGCGAAGGTGAATCCGTATGCGCTGAAGGAGGCGGCTTACCTCGCTGATCTCATGCTGGCAAAGCGGCCAGATGTGCGGGAGGCGATGATCGCCAGCGGATCGCGGCTTTGCATACTGGCGCATGATGAATTCACCACGGAGCAGCCTGAGTGGGCCTGGCTGGAAAAGGTGCCGGTGCCGGGCTTCGAGAGCATGTCGATCAAAGACTACCGCGATGCCCGTGCTCGGGGCATGGGCGGCAGCGCGACAGACCCTTTTTGCTCCTGTGCAGAGGAAAACTTGCTGGCTTACGACGGCGACCCCTATTCGACCGAGTGCATCTTCATCCATGAGTTCGCTCACAACATCCATCTGCGTGGCTTGGCGAATGTGGACGCCACCTTTGACCAGCGTGTGAAGGCATCTTATGAGGCCGCGATGAAGGCCGGGCTTTGGAAGGGCAAATACGCCAGCGTGAACCATCACGAATACTTCGCCGAGGGCGTGCAGAGCTGGTTCGATAACAACCGCGAAGACGATCACGACCACAACCACGTCAACACACGCAACGAACTGCTGACGTATGATCCCGGCCTCGCGGCGCTCTGCCGTGAAGTCTTCGGAGACACTGAGCTGAAATACACCAAGCCAGCGACTCGACTCACCGGACATCTCGCAGGCTACGATCCTGCCAAAGCGCCGAAGTTTGTCTGGCCTGAGCGGCTCAAGAAGGCCAAAGCCGCGATCCGTGAGGCAGCGCAAAAACGCTCTGATGCCGCCACCAAAGTGGTTTCGGCTTCAGCCGAAAAGAATGCGGCTAAAGCCGCAGCCACTCTCCATCAAACCCGCGTCATCGCCGGATGGACGCTGCACACCAGTTTGAAGATCGACCAAGCAGCGCTGAACAAAGCCCTGCCGCTGCTTCAGGCACAGTTGGAGGAGATCGTCCGCGTTGTTCCGGCAAAAGCGGTGGCGGAATTGCAGATGGTGCCGCTGTGGATGAATCCCGAGTATGATGGCGTGAGACCACGCGCCGAGTTTCATCCTGATGCAGGCTGGTTGAAGGACAATAGCCGCGATCCGTCCATGGAGAAGGCCGTCGAGTTCACCAACGTGCGCATCTTTGAAGCCGAAACTCGCCGGATGCCGAACTTTGCCCTGCATGAACTAGCCCATGCCTACCACCACCGCACGGTGCGCATGAGCTATGGCAATCTGGAGATCAAGAACGCCTACGAGAAGGCTAAGGCCAGCGGCAAGTATGAACGCGTCGAACGCAAAGACAGCGAAGGCCGCCGCCGCATGGAACGTGCGTATGCGATGACCACGCCGCAGGAATACTTCGCTGAATGCACGGAGGCCTACTTCAGTAGGAATGACTTTTTCCCCTTCACTCGCGACGAGTTGAAGCAGCATGATCCCGAGATGTTCGCGCTGCTGGAGAAGCTGTGGGGAATCCAGTGATAAGGCCGCGTCTGCGCATCGTTCAGGCACCATGCGTTGCCTCACTCTGCTGCTTTCGTCGTTCGTCATTCTGAACTCGGCATTCGCCGCAAAGCCGAATGTCATCCTCATCATGGCCGATGACTTCGGCTACGAATGCGTCACTGCAAATGGCGGTGAATCCTACCAAACGCCTGTCCTCGACAAGCTCGCTGCTGCGGGCGTTAGATTTGAGAACTGCCACGTCCAGCCGCTCTGCACACCCACGCGCGTGCAGCTCATGACGGGGCGCTACAACGTGCGGAACTACATCAACTTCGGCACCTTGCTGCGCACGGAGACCACCTTTGGACAGCTCTTTAAAAACGCAGGTTACAAGACCGGCATTTGCGGCAAATGGCAGCTCGGGAGGGAGGTGGATTCGCCCCAGCATTTCGGCTTCGAGGAATCCTGCCTCTGGCAGCAGACACGCCGTCCGCCGCGCTACGCGAATCCAGGTCTCGAATACAACGGCGTCGAGAAGGACTTCACGAAGGGCGAGTATGGCCCTGACTTGGTCAATGACTTCGCCATCGACTTCGTGACGCGGCACAAGGCCGAGCCCTTCTTCCTCTACTACCCGATGATGCTCACGCATGATCCCTTTCAGTCGACGCCGGACAGTGCGGAGTATGACCGCACGATCAGCAGCGAGGCCAAGCTGCGCGATGACAAGCACTTCGCCGCCATGGTGACCTACATGGACAAACTGATCGGCAAGCTCGTCGCCAAGCTGGATGAGCTCAGCCTGCGCGAAAACACCCTCCTCCTCTTCGTGGGAGACAATGGCACCTCCAGCAAGATGGCCAGCCGATTCAAAGGCGCGGATTTCCAAGGTGGCAAAGGCAAGACGACGCATCGCGGCACGCACGTGCCGATGATCGTGAGTTGGCCCTCAGTGATCAAAGTAGGCCGTGTGAGCAGCGACCTCATCAGCAGCACGGATTTCCTGCCCACCATCTGCCAGGCAGCCGACATCACTGTGCCCGCAAAGGTGGACGGCATCAGCTTCCTGCCTCAGCTCAAAGGTGAATCCGGCAAACCGCGTGAGTGGGTCTATATGTGGTATTCGCCGAGGCAGTCGAAGGACATGAAGGTCAGCGAGTGTGTCTTCAATCAAACGCACAAGCTCTACCGCGATGGCGGCTTCTTTGACCTGAAAAATGATCCTGAAGAGAAGACTCAGCTCTCTGCTGATTCACCTGCAGCCGTGAAGTTGAAGCAGGCACTCGACCAGTTCCAGAACGCACGCCCAACAGAGCTTGACCGAGCCTTTGAACAATCAGGCAAGGGCAAAGAGCCGCGCAAAAAGAAGATGGGGAAGAAATAGCCATCAAGATGTCCGCGTGGGCGACGTTTCCGCCCACCGCCATGTTTCGTGTCCTTTGCTTTCTCTCTGTACTCTGCACTCCGCTTTTCGCCGCCGAGCGCCCAAACATCCTCTTCGCCATCGCCGATGACTGGGGGCCACATGCCAGCGCCTACGGAACGCCTTGGGTGAAGACGCCGAATTTTGACCGCGTGGCCAAAGAAGGCCTGCTCTTCAACCATGCCTACACCCCCAATGCCAAGTGCGCTCCATCGCGAGCGTGCATCCTCACCGGACGGAACTCCTGGCAGCTCAAAGAAGCCGCGAACCACATCTGCTACTTCCCAACCGAGTTCAAAGGCTGGGGCGAAGCGCTGGATGAGAAAGGCTGGAATGTCGGCCACACCACGAAAGGCTGGGGCCCCGGCATTGCCAATGACGCCAGTGGCAAACCGCGCGAGATGACTGGCAAAGCCTACAACAAACGCAAAGCCAAGCCGCCGACAAGTGAGATCGGCAACAGCGACTACGCGGCCAATTTCACTGACTTCCTCGACGCGGCACCTACTGACAAACCTTGGGCCTTTTGGTGCGGAGCCATCGAGCCGCATCGTGGTTATGAGTTTGGCAGCGGAGTGAATAAGGGCGGCACGAAACTCTCCGATATTGATCATGTGCCCGCCTACTGGCCGGACAATGGAGTGATCCGCAACGACATGCTCGACTACGCCTTCGAAGTGGAACACTTCGACTCGCATCTCGGGCGTATGCTCGCTGAGCTCGAAAAACGTGGCCTGCTGGAGAATACACTGATCGTCGTCACCGCAGATCACGGCATGCCCTTCCCCCGCAGCAAGGGCAACGCCAACGTGCAGGCCAACCATGTGCCCTTTGCCACCATGTGGAAAAAGGGCATCGCAAACCCAGGCCGTGTGATCAATGACTTCATCAGCTTTATCGATCTCGCACCGACCTTTGTGGAAGTCGCGGGCCTGAAATGGAATGAAACTGGCATGGCCGAGTCGCCAGGCCGCAGCCTGACAGATCTGTTCGCGGACAAACCCATGCACACACGCGATCATGTACTTCTGGGCAAGGAGCGCACCGACGTTGGCCGTCCCAATGACTGGGGCTACCCCATCCGCGCCATCGTGAAGCATGACAGCGTCTTCATCGAAAACTTCGAGCCCATTCGCTGGCCCGGCGGCAATCCTGAAACCGGCTACATGGACTGCGATGCTGGTGCGACGAAGAGCTACATCATCGATGCCCATCGCAAGAACCCAGCCGATCCGTATTGGCAGCTCTGCTTCGGTCTGCGCCCAGCGACAGAGTTCTATGATCTAAAAGCGGATCCAGACTTCGTGAAGAACCTCCCCTCCGATCCGCGCAGCACTGCTATGCGAGATCAACTCCACGCGGAACTCAAACAGCAGGGTGACCCACGCATGGAGGGCAAAGGAGACATCTTCGACAAATACGAACACGCCTCGAAGGCCAACGTGGGCTTCTACGAGAAGTTCATGCGTGGCGAGCCGGTGAAAGCTGGCTGGATCAATCAATCCGACATCGAACCCAAACCCCTACCATGAAGCTTTTTCTCACGCTCTTTTCGTCATTCGTGATCATGCACTCGGCCTTCTCAGTGCCGACAAACATGATCCTCTTCCTCGCGGATGATCTTGGCTATGGCGATCTCGGCTGCTTCGGGCATCCGATCATCAAGTCGCCAAACCTGGATGTCTTTGCGAAGCAGGGCGTGCGTTTGACGCAGTGCTACTCCGGCAGCGCCGTGTGCAGTCCATCGCGCTCCGCTTTGCTCACGGGCCGCACGCCGCATCGCAATGGCGTGTTCACCTGGATCGCCGAGGGCGCGGAGGTGCATCTGCGCACGAGTGAAAACACACTGCCTGAGCTGCTGAAAGGCGCGGGCTACACCACCTGTCACAGCGGCAAGTGGCACCTCAACGGCCTCTTCAACAATCCGGCACAGCCGCAGCCGAACGATCACGGCTACGACTGGTGGATGGCCACGCAGAACAACGCGGGGCCATCGCATGAGAACCCGAACAACTTCGCCCGCAACGGCCAGCCCGTCGGGCAGATGCAGGGATACTCAGCACCACTCGTTGTGAGCGAGGCCATCACCTGGCTAAAAGAAAATCGCGATGCCACGAAGCCCTTTTTCCTCGCCGTGTGGACGCATGAGCCACACTACCCGATCAAGTCGGACCCCAAGTTCAAAGCGCTCTACCCTGACCTCAGCGATGACATCCAGCGCGAGCATCACGCCAACGTCACGCAGATGGATCACGCCTTCGGCATGTTGATGATGTCGCTCGATGAGCAAAAGCTGACCGACAACACCTTCGTCTTCTTTACCTCCGACAACGGCCCCGAAGGTGATGGCATCAAATCGCCCGGTCGTGGTAGCAGTGGTGGTCTGCGTGGCCGCAAACGTGACATACACGAAGGCGGCATTCGTGTTCCTGGCATGGCTCGTTGGCCTGGAAAGATCAAAGCTGGCAGCATATGTGATGTGCCTGTGATCGGTAGTGACATCTTCCCCACCATGCTCGGCATTGCCGGAGTCAAGGTCCCTGGAGGCCGCACGCTTGATGGAGTCAATGTCCTCCCAGCTCTTGATGGCACAGCGACGAAGTTAGAGCGCCCGCAGCCGCTTTTCTGGCGTCTGCACATGGCCCCAAACATGAAGATAGCCATGCATGTCGATGACTGGAAGATCCTTGCCAACGAAACCCTCACCGAGTTCGAACTCTACAATCTTAAAACCGACGAGAAAGAGACCACCGACCTGAAGGACAAAGAGCCCGCCATGTTCGCCACCTTGAAGGCGCAGCTCATCCAGCACAATGCCAGCATCGACGCCGAAGGCCCTGATTGGTGGAAACGCCTCAGCCCGAATGGCGGCAAACCCGAAGGTGAGGACAAGAGGAAAAAGAAG
>JBILPY010000469.1:0-4012 GCA_044373575.1 Prosthecobacter sp.
GCCAGCAGGGGTCGGTTACCCAACGCCCGAGACATTCCCTCACCCCACCCGGCTCACCCGCGTCCCGTTCATACCCTCGCGGAACAGCTCATCCTTCAGTCGTGTTCCAAGCCCGGTGCCGGTGGGGAGCTGGGCGTGGCCGTTTTGGATGACGGGAAGGGTATCGACGAGCTTGTGGTAGAAGGAGCGGATATGGGCGCGGACGCTTTCCTGGAAGACGACGTTGGTGGAAGAGGCGGCGAGGTGCAGGCCGGAGAAGAGGGTGAGCGGGCCAGTGCAGTCGTGGATGGTGGAGGGGATGTTATACGTCTGGGCGAGGTCGATGACACGGCGGGTCTCGCTGATGCCGCCGTTCCAGGTGGGATCGACCATGCAGTAGTCACAGGCGCGCTCTTGCAGCACTTGCAGGTATTCCTTTCGCCCGAGCAGCATCTCGCTGGCGGCGATGGGCAGGCCGGAGCGCTGGCGGAAGTCGGCCAGTGTGCCGATGTGATCGACACGCAGAACGTCCTCTAACCAAAGAGGCTTAATTTCGCGCAATGCCTCGGCGATGCGCAGGGCGGCGGGCAGGTGGAAGAAGGCGTGGCCCTCGATGGCGATGTCCATCTTCATGCCGACGCGGTCGCGGATCTCGCGCAGGGGCTGCATGGCTTCTTCAATATCGGCCCAGGAGATGTGCAGGCCGCCGCTGCGATGCGCGGCGCGGTCAAAGGGCCAGAGTTTCATGGCGGTGATGCCCTCTGCGAGCAGTTCCTCAGCGAGATCGCCGGCGGCGAAGTGGGAGGACCAGTTGTCCTGAAGCGGCCCTTTTTGACCGATGTCGCCATAGCCCGGCCAGCCGGGGTGACGTGGGCTTTCCCCCGCCCCGGCGACGGCCCCGTAGCTGGGACCACCGCTGGTATTATAAACCGGGATGCTCTGCCGCACGGGGCCACCCAGCAAACGATAGACGGGTTGCCCGCAGGCCTGCCCGAGGATGTCCCACAAAGCTAAATCCAGCGCTGAAAGCGCCCGCATTTCCGCACCGGGATGGCCGAAGGGCGTGCAGCGCTGATAGAGGAAGCGCCAGTGGGACTCGATGGCGAGGGCATCGGCCCCGAGCAGTCGCTCCGCCATCCAGTCATGGATCAGCGCGGCGATGGCGTGCGGGGTGTAGTAAGTCTCGCCGCAGCCGATGAAGCCGTCGTCCGTGTGAATGCGAACGAGCAGCAGGTTTGGCATGATGCTGGAGGGGATGCAGGTCTCGATGGCGGTGATGCGGGGCATGGTGAAAACAAAACGCGGCCAAAGCGGCCATGCCATCATGCAACCTGCGGGTTTGAGCGCTCATGAGGCGCAAGCATCCAGCCAGCCGCCGCGTATGACTCCGCCGCATGAATCCAATGATCCCCTTCTCCCGCCGTGAACTGCTGACCCGCATGGGTGGCGGACTTGGAGCGTTGGGCTTGGCATCGAGCTTGCAGGCGGGCGGCGGTGTGGCGACGCACTTTCTGCCGAAGGCGAAGCGGGTAATCCATCTCTTCATGAATGGCGGGCCGTTCGGGCCGGACTTCTTCGATCCGAAGCCGATGCTGACGAAGTTCAACGGCCAGCGGCCTGACGGGGCCGACCTGCGCACGGAAAGGCCCACGGGCGGTCTTTTGGCATCGCCGTATGCGTATTCAAAGCATGGGCAAAGCGGGCTGGAGATCAGCGAGCTGCTGCCAAACATCGCCCGCCATGCGGACGATCTTTGCCTGCTGCGCTCCTGCCACACGGACAATCCAAACCACGGTCCGGCGCTGCTGCTGATGAACAACGGCACCATGACCGAGCGCGTGCCGAGCATGGGCTCGTGGTTGAGCTACGGCTTGGGCAGTGAGAACGCCAACCTGCCCTCCTACGTGGTGCTTTGCCCTGGCAGACCGGTGCGGTTTTCCATCTTGTGGAGCAGCGCCTTTCTTCCCGCGCAGCATCAGGGGATCTACATCAATCACACGAACCCAGACCCGAAGCAGCTCATCCCCTGGCTGAACAATGGTCGCCTGGGCATGAGCGATCAACGCAAGCAGCTCGACCTGCTTCAGGAGCTGAATGCGGAGCATCTGGCCGCGCGTGGCGGAGCTGATGTGGCGCTGAATGGCCGCATCCAGGCGATGGAGACGGCCTACCGGATGCAGTCCGCCGCCACGGATGCCTTTGATGTGAATCTGGAGCCCGAGAAGGTGCGCGAGATGTATGGGAAGAGCCACTTCTCCAATGGCTGCCTGATGGCGCGGCGACTGGTGGAGCGCGGCGTGCGTTTTGTGCAGGTCTATTATGGCAACGGTCAGCCCTGGGACTCGCACTCGAACCATGATGCCACGACGCGGCGGCTCGCGGTCGACATTGATCGGCCCATCGCCGCGCTGCTCGGTGATCTCAAACAGCGCGGGCTGCTGGATGACACGCTCGTCGTTTGGGGCGGTGAGTTTGGCCGCACGCCGGTGAGTGAAAACGGCAACGGACGTGATCACAACCCGCATGGCTTCTGCATGTTCTTCGCCGGTGGCGGCGCAAGCGGCGGAACAGCCTATGGCGAGAGCGATGACTTCGGCTTCAAGGCGGCGGTGGACAAGATGCACATCCACGACATCCACGCGACGATGCTGCACCTGCTGGGCATGGATCACGAGCGCCTGACCTATCGTTACGCCGGGCGGGACTATCGCCTCACCGATGTGCATGGCCGCGTGCCTAGAGCGATCGTGAGCTGAATCAGGCCGACTGCCGTGCCAGTTCATGCCCCACCATGGCTAGCGCGGCGATGGCGGCGGTCTCGGCGCGCAGGATCAGTGGTCCGAGCGTGACGGGCTGAAAACCACGCTGTTGCGCGAGCACTTCCTCCTCAGGCGTGAAGTCGCCTTCTGGCCCGATGAGGATGAAGACGGACTTTGTTTGCGCAAGCGGCAGCTCATGGAGTCGGCGCGAATGCTCGGTGAGCGCGGGGATGATGCGTGTGCTATCGGCAGGCAGGGAGACGAGCGTCTCGGCAATACTGCGCGGCTTTGCCAGGTGGGGAATCCAGGGCGTGTGGCACTGCTTGGCAGACTCGGTCATGTGACGCCGCCATTTGCTGAGCTTCTTCTCCAAATTGTCGCCGCTGAGATGCACGATGGTGCGTGCGGTGACGATGGGCTGCACACTGGCGGCACCGAGTTCGGCAGCCTTTTCCAGCAACCACTCGAAGGGCTCAGCTTTGATCATCGCCGGCATCAGATGGATCTGATGAGCACGCGCCTCGTGCTGATGCTTGGAGTCGATGCGCGCAGTGACGGTACTCTTGGTGACCGCCGTGATCGTACTCGTGGCGACACGGCCCGCTCCATCGAAGATCTCGATCTTCTCGCCCACCTCCCGACGAAGCACGCGCGAGCAATGCGCGGCTTCATCACCGATCAATGTCAGACTGTCCGACTGCCAGGCTTCGGCGGGGAGATGGAAGCGGCTGAGGGACATGGCGGTTGGAGATTACGCCCCGCGGAGCTTCGACACGTCGTAGAGGCTCATGATGGACTTCACGACTTCGTCACGACGACCTTCTTTGAGCGCGGCGAAGTTGGTGTGATTGCCTTCCTTGAACGTGAAGTGACCGCTGCGCGTGCGGCGCAGGTTGGTCAAATGAGCGCCACAGCCAATTTTTTGACCGATGTCATGGGCGTAGGTGCGGACATAGAAGCCCTTGCTGCACACGACGCGGAAGTCGATGTCTGGCACCTCGGTCCTGGTGATCTGATAGTCATAAACACGGACAAAGCGTGGCTCGCGCTCCACTTCCTGACCTTTGCGGGCGAGCTTGTAGAGTGGCACGCCGTTGATCTTGATGGCGCTGACCATGGGTGGCATCTGGTAGAAGTCACCTTTGTAGGCATCGAAGGCCGCCTTGATCTCTTCTTCGGTCAGCGCAGGCACTGGCTTCTCTTCCAGAATTTCGCCTTCGCGATCCTGGGTGGAGGTGGTGGCTCCGAGCTTGAGACTGCCGGTGTATTCCTTG
>JBILPY010000470.1:0-4011 GCA_044373575.1 Prosthecobacter sp.
GGACAGCACATGAGATCGAAACGTGCCGCATGAAGCCGCGATTGCGAAGGAAGCTCACTGAACCATCCGCCACGTCAGCTCAATGCCCATGCCCAGCGGCAACGGCGTCACAGGGCCGGCGGGTGTCTCGAGGACCGGAGTTTGCGAGGGTGCTTTTTCCATTGTGAAAGATTGCGATGATGCGGGGAAGCCGTAGAAGGCAGGGCCGTTGAGGCTGAGGAATCGCGCAAAGGCGGTCTGACCATCAAGAGTGCCGAGATCGACACCGGCGTCTTCAAAGGCCATCGCGTAGAGTTGCGGGGCGCAGCCGCCGGTGAAGCAACCCGCCGCGCAGCCGCAGGCGGTCGCTTTCGTCGTATGCGGAGCGCTGTCGGTGCCAGCGAAGAACTTCGATTGGCCTGTCGTCGTCACCGCATCTCGCAGTGCAGCGCGATCGTCCTGAAACTTCACGATGGGCAGGCAGTAGAGGTGGTATTTCAGCCCCTGAATCAGATGCCCCAGCGTGTAGAGCAAGTGCTGCGGCGTGATCGTCGCCCCGACATGCTCCGGAGCGGAGGCCACAAACTCCGCCGCCGTGAGGGTGGTGATGTGCTCGCACACGATACGTAGCTTCGGATGTGCGGCGAGCAGTCGCGGCATGCGCTCCGTGTAGAATCGCGTTTCCGCGTTTTGCTGCGCGTCGATGTAGTCCGGCCCACTCAGCGCATGCTGCTCACCGTGGATGCAGAGGACGACACCGCATTCCTCCATCGCCTGGAATACCTCGCCGCCGATGAGGTCATCCATCGGCATTCCGTGCTCAGAGTTCGTCGTGCCATGCGGTGGGTAGTATTTGCAGGCGCGCAGCAGACCGGAAGCCGTGCCCTCGCGAATCATCGCCGCCGTGGTGTGTCGCGTCAGGTAAAGCGGCACGATGAGCTGCTCAAAGGCATCCGCACCCGCTGCTCGCAGTTCCGCCGAGTAGCTCTCGATGCTCCAGCCATCGGCTTGCGCCGCGCCCGAGACCCGCGACACCGGCGGCTGTGTGTTCGGCATCGCCAAAGCGCCTGCGCAGCCCATGTCCAGATGCGCCTTCACATACGAAGCCATCGCGGGGCCTTGGCGGAAGTGCGTGTGGAGGTCAAACCAGCGGGGAAGAGTGAGTGTCATGGGTCTTTGTTACCTTGGGGCGATGAAGGATCAACGCGAAGATGTGTTAACTCGACCTGGTGATCATTTGCTCCGTTTGGCGGCCGAAGAAGACGGCTTTGATTGAAGCCGCAGATGCTCCATCAGAGTTTTGACCGCCTTGCTTTGGAAGCGATACGAGTTCCACATCATCGCCACGGTGCGCATGGGCTTCTCACTACTGAAGGAACGGTAGATTCGGCGATCGCTGGTATCGGTCTTGCGGGCCATTTCGGGGACTATGGACACGCCGTGGTTCAGTGTGACGAGTTCCTGCACGGTGGCGAGCTGGCTCGTGCGCTCGACGGTTACGGGCTGCACGGATTTCCTGCGGCAGAAAGTGGCGATGTTGTCCGACAGGCAGTGCGTCTCGCTCAACATCACGAAAGGGTAGCCATCAACAGCATCGATGGCGACAGCCTTCGAGGCGGCGAGCGGATGCCCGACTGGCAGCACGAGCAGCAGTTCCTCATCAAAGAGCGGCTCGACCTCCAGATACTTCGCAATGACAGGGAGGGCGAGGATGGCGAGGTCGATCTCGCCATGGCTGCATCGTTTGATGAGGCTTTCGGTCGTGTCCTCCTGCACGATGACCGCGATGTCTGGATGCGCTTTGGCGAAACGGCTCAGCAGGCCGGGCAGGAAGTAAGGCGCGATGGTCGGAATGGCACCGAGCCGGATACGGCCACGACGGCCAGCCTCGGAGAGCTCGGCGAAGGTGTCCTCCATGAGCTTCAAAATGTACTGGGAGCGCTCCAGCAGCAGTTCGCCATGATCCGTGAGTACGACCTCGCGCGGCTTGCGCTCAAACAAAGGCTGGCCGAGCTGCTCTTCGAGTTTCTGAATGGCCCGGCTCAGCGCGGATTGAGAAAGATTCAGCTCCTCAGCCGCACGGGTGAAGTTTTTGGTCCGTGCCAGAGCCACGAATTGCTCGAGCAGGTGGAAATTCAGTTCGTTCCGCATCCTGCCCCATAGCGATGCACCGCGTGCATGGCAAGCATTCAGACAATGCATTGGATGCATTCACCATCATCCATCAATCATTCGCCACGTTGACCTCCAAACTTGGTCCGCACCTCCAACACACAACCAACCTGACGCCATGAAACCATCCAAACACAAGGCTCTGCTTGCCTCGCTGATGCTGACTCCGGCAGTCTTTGCATCAGCAGAGGACAAGCCCGCCCAGCCCCAAACCGACGAACCCATGAATGACATCAGCAAGTGCCCCGTGATGGGCACACCCCCCGCTCCTGGCCGCCACACGGCCGCCGGAGCCATGACGAACAGCGACTGGTGGCCGAACCAGCTCAACCTCAAGATCCTTCATCAAAACTCGCCGAAGGGAAACCCGATGGGCGAGGGCTTCGACTATGCCGAGGAGTTCAAGAAGCTCGATCTCGCGGCTTTGAAGAAGGATCTGAGTGAACTCATGACCACCTCGCAAAAGTGGTGGCCGGCTGACTGGGGCCACTACGGCCCTTTCATGATCCGCATGGCCTGGCACAGCGCGGGCACCTACCGCGTGAGCGATGGTCGCGGCGGAGCGGGCTATGGCACGCAGCGCTTTGCCCCGCTGAATAGCTGGCCGGACAACGCGAGCCTCGACAAAGCCCGCCGCCTGCTTTGGCCGATCAAGCAGAAGTATGGCAACAATATCTCGTGGGCCGATTTGATGATCCTCACCGGCAATGTCGCGCTCGAATCCATGGGCTTCAAAACCTTCGGTTTTGCCGGTGGTCGTGCCGATGTGTGGGAACCGCAGGAGGACATCTACTGGGGGCCTGAAAGCACCTGGCTGGGCGACAAGCGCTACAAGGACGAGCGCATGCTGGAGAAGCCACTCGCCGCCGTGCAGATGGGCCTCATCTATGTGAATCCCGAAGGACCGAATGGCAAAGCCGACCCACTCGCCGCTGCCAAGGACATCCGCGATACCTTTGCCCGAATGGCGATGAATGATGAGGAAACCGTCGCGCTCATCGCCGGTGGTCACACCTTCGGCAAGGCGCACGGTGCCGCACCACCAGAGGACAATGTCGGCTCTGAACCCGAAGCTGCGCCACTGGAGGAAATGGGCCTTGGTTGGAAAAACAAGTTCGGCAAAGGCAACGCGGAAGACACCATCACCAGCGGCCTGGAAGGTGCCTGGACGACTACGCCGCGAGCTTGGTCGCACGGTTACTTCACCAACCTCTTCGCTTATGAATGGGAGCTCACCAAAAGCCCCGCCGGAGCCCAGCAGTGGACCCCCAAAGGCGGCGCTGGCAAAGGCACCGTGCCGGATGCGCACGTCGCATGCAAATCACATGCGCCGATGATGTTCACCACGGACATCGCGCTGCGTGAAGACCCGATCTACCACAAGATCTCGAAGCGCTTCCTGGAGAATCCCGGCGAGTTCGCAGACGCCTTCGCCAAGGCTTGGTTCAAGCTCACGCATCGCGACATGGGACCGCTCGCCCGCTACCTCGGCCCTGAAGTGCCGAAGGAAAAGCTCATCTGGCAGGACCCGCTTCCTGAGGTGGATCACGAAATCGTCAACGAGCAGGACATCGCCCAGCTCAAGGCCAAGATCCTCGACTCAGGCCTCTCCACCTCCGAGCTCGTATCCACCGCCTGGGCTTCAGCCTCCACCTTCCGTGGCAGTGACAAGCGCGGCGGTGCTAATGGTGCCCGCATTCGTCTCGCTCCGCAGAAGGATTGGGAAGTGAACAACCCGACGCAGCTCGCCAAGGTACTCGCCGCGCTAGAGAAGATCCAAGCGGACTTCAACACCGGCAAAAATAAGGTCTCGCTCGCGGACCTAATCGTCCTCGGTGGCAGCGCCGCTGTCGAAGCCGC
>JBILPY010000099.1:0-10818 GCA_044373575.1 Prosthecobacter sp.
CAGTGGATCTGGCGCGAGTGGGTGATCGATGCGCTGAACCGCGATCTGCCGTATGACCAGTTCATCGTCGAGCAGATCGCCGGGGACCTGCTGCCAAACGCCACGCAGCAGCAGGTCATCGCCACCGGATTCCTGCGCAATGGCATGCTGAACGAGGAAGGGGCCATCATCCCGGAGGAGTGGCGCATGGAGGGCATGTTTGACCGCATGGACGTGAGCGGCTCCGGCATCCTCGGCCTGTCGCTGAAGTGCGCCCAGTGCCACTCGCACAAGTTTGATCCCATCACGCAGACCGAATATTACGGCATCTTTGCTTTCCTGAACAACACCTACGAGGCGAAGTCGTGGGTCCACACCAAAGAGGGCATGGCGGCGATCTCGAAGCTGAAGAGCGAGGCGGCACGCATCGAGTCGCGTCTGAAGAAGGATCATCCAACCTGGGAAAAGCAGATCGCGGACTGGGAGGCGGCGGAGATGAAGCGCTGGCAGGCCACGACGTGGACGGTCGTGCATCCCGAGGACACGCACTCGTCCTCCGAGCTGAACCATCCCACCGTGCTGCCGGACGACAGCGTGCTGACGCTGGGGCATCCGACCTCGCGCGGCGACCTGCATTTCTATGCCGAGCCGAAGATGGAAAAGGTCACCGGCGTGCGGTTGGAGGTGCTGAAGCATGGTGATCTGCCGATGGGCGGGCCGGGGCGCAGCTACAAAGGATCGTGGGCGCTAACGGAACTCATCATCGAGGCCAAAAAGCCCGGTTCGGAGACCTGGGAACGGTTGAAGCTCAAAAATGCCACGGCGGACTTTTCGGAGCCCGCGGCCGGTTTGGAGCCTGAGTGGCACAGCAAGGCCTTCGACCCCGAAAAGCGTCTGCGCGGCCCAGTGAGCTTCATGGCGGATGGTGACCCGCTTACTGCTTGGCGTGCTGATCGTGGCGCAGGCCGCCGAAACACCGAATCCATCGCTGTGGCGCAGTTTGAGCAGCCGGTGACGCTGCCAGCGGGCGCCCGGCTCAAAGTGGCGCTGCTCCTTGAGCATGGCGGTGACAGCAGCGACTATCGCGTGACTCAGATCGGCCGCTTCCGCGTGGCTTTCACACAGGCGGCGGATCCGAAGGTCGCGTCCGTGCCTTACGCCGCCATCCTGGCCATGCAGGTGCCTGTCGCGCAGCGCACCACCGAGCAAAAGCAGGCCATTCTCGATGCCTGGCGCATCGCCACACCTGCGATGCAGACTTACACCGCGCAGATCGACAAGCAGTGGCAGGCGTATCCTGATCCGCTCACCACCGTCATGCATCTGGCGGAGCGCAGCACGACGGACACGCGCACTACGCATCGCCTCGATCGCGGCGTGTGGAGCCAGGGGAAGGAAGAGGTGAAGCCCCATGCCATCGCCGCGCTGCATCCGCTGCCGGTGGACGCCAGGGCGGACCGGCTCACCTTTGCCCGCTGGCTCGTGGATCAGCGCTCGCCGCTCACCGCACGCGTGGCGGTGAATCGCCTGTGGCAGGCCGTGTTTGGCATCGGCATCGTGGAAACCGCGGAGGACTTTGGCACACGCTCGCCGGAGCCTTCGCATCGCGAATTGCTGGACTGGCTCGCCGTGGACTTCATGGAGCATGGCTGGAGCCAGAAGCACCTGCTGCGCACGCTGCTGACCTCCACCACCTATCAGCAGAGCTCCAAGGCCACACCCGCATTGTTGGAGCGCGATCCGAAGAACCGCCTCCTCGCCCGTGGACCACGTTTCCGCGCCGATGCTGAGGTGCTGCGCGATATCGCCCTGTCTGTCTCCGGCCTGCTTTCGGACAAATTCGGCGGCCCCAGCGTCTTCCCGCCCATCCCGCAGAGCGTGCTCGACTACAATTACTTCAAACCCGACTACTGGAAGCCCGCTGAGGACAGCAGCCGCTACAGCCGTGCGCTCTACGTCTTCCGCAAGCGTTCCATGCCCGATCCGACGATGATCGCCTTTGACGCGCCCACTGGCGACACCGCCTGCACACGCCGCCCGCGTTCCAATTCGCCCCTCGCCGCGCTCACCGCGATGAACGAGCCCGTCTTTGTCGAAGCCGCCCAAGCCCTCGCCCTCCGTGTGCTACGTGAAGGCGGCGCGGATGACGCCAGCCGCATCACCCATGCCTTCCGTATCTGCACCAGTCGTGCTCCTTCGGAGAAAGAACGCGTCGAGCTACAAAAGCTCCTCCAATCCCGCCGCGATCGCCTCAAGAAAGGCGAACTCAAAGCCGCCGACCTCGCCTTCTCCTCCTACACCAAGCCTTCCGACATTCCCGCCGATGCTACGCCGAACGAAATCGCAGCGTGGTCCATTGTCTCGCGTGTGCTGCTGAACCTCGATGAAACCATCACTAAGAACTAACGCCATGAACTTCACCGCCCAACTTCAGCAGGAACAAGCCCGCCATCTGACCCGCCGCTGGTTCCTCCGAGACAGCACGGTCAGCCTCGGAGCCGTTGCGTTGAACGGTTTGCTTCAAAAGGAGGCTTCCGCCGCTTCAAATCCCCTGGCACCACGCCAACCGCATTACCCGGCGAAGGCCAAGCGTGTGATCTACATGTTCCATGCCGGTGCGCCGAGCCATCTGGAGCTTTACGATTACAAACCGGAGCTGGTGAAGCGCAGCGGACAGCTTCCACCGGCGGAGTTGCTGAAAAACTACCGGGCGGCCTTCATCAAGCCAAACTCCGCGCTGCTGGGACCGAAGTTCAAGTTTCAGAAGTACGGCCGCAGCGGCATCGAGATGAGCGAGGTCATCCCACACATCGGCAGCATCGCGGACGAGCTTTGTCTCATCCGCACCATGCAGACCGACGCGGTGAACCATGCTCCCGCCCAGATTTTGATGAACACCGGCAACCAAAACTTTGGCCGGCCGAGCTTTGGTGCATGGACACTCTACGGCCTCGGTTCTCAAGGCGAGGACCTGCCCGGCTACGCCGTGCTCACCAGTGCGAAGGGCACCAGCGGCGGCGCGAGCAATTACGGCCCCGGTTTCCTGCCAAACATGTACGGCGGCGTGCCCTTCCGCAGCACCGGTGATCCGCTGCTCTACCTCTCGAACCCCAAAGGCTACGATGGCGAAACTCAGCGTGCCTCGCTCGACACGCTGAATGCGCTCAATGAAGCCGAGTTCAGCACGCAGGGCGATCCCGACATCGCCGCCCGCATCCAGAGCTATGAAATGGCCTACCGTCTGCAAAGCAGCGCCCCCGAGCTCATCGACCTCTCGCAAGAGCCCAAGCACATCCTGGACATGTATGGCATCACGGATGTGAAACAGCCCGGCTACGCGCGGAACTGCCTGCTCGCCCGCCGGCTCATCGAGCGCGGCGTGCGCTTTGTGCAGCTCTTCCACGAGGCCTGGGACCAGCACAACGGCCTCACCAAAGGCGTGCAAAACAACGCCAAGGACACCGACCAAGCCAGCGCCGCACTCGTGAAGGACCTGAAACAGCGCGGCCTGCTCGACGACACCTTGATCGTCTGGGGCGGCGAATTTGGCCGCACACCGATGGTGCAGGGCGGAAACGACGGTCGCGACCATCACAATCGCTGCTTCTCCTTCTGGCTCGCTGGTGGCGGCGTGAAAGGCGGCCACGTCCACGGCGAAACCGACGACCTCGGCTTCAACCCCATCACTACGCCCGTCCATGTGAACGACCTCAACGCAACGCTGCTCCACCTGCTCGGCTTTGATCACAAAAAACTCACCTACCGCGTCCAAGGCCTCGACATGCGCCTCACGGGCATCGCGGGCAATGTGGTGAAGGATGTGCTGGCGTGAGAAAATTCGAAGCTCGAACTTTGAAGCAGGTCAGGCCCGCTTCAAATCGCGCTGCACCTGTTTCCGAAAGCCATTCAGCCGCAGCGAGCCATCCGCGAGCACATCCAGCATGGCGTAGCCGTTGTTTTCCGCGCCGCTGCCTTCCACCATCGCGACCAAAGTCGTGTAGTGAATGCCCGCGATCTGCTGGTAGTCGTTTTTGTGCGAGTGACCATGGAAAACCGCGAGCACCTTGCCGGACTTTTCGAGAAGCGAGCGCACTTCGGTGGCGTTTTGCACGGCGTGGGCTTTGTCGGCATCGAGACGTTGATGCGCGAGCACGATGACGGGACTGCTGGCCTTGCTGAGCTGGCTTTCGAGCCAGGAGAGCTCGTCTTTTGGCACGTTCGCATCCTTCCAGTCGAAGTTTTTGCGTGAATACGGAGTCCCGTCGCTGCGGAAGCAGGAATCGAGAATGACAAAGGTCATACCACCGGCCTCGAAGCTCTCAAAGCTGCCAGTGGCCTTTGTGTTGGCGGCGAATTCCTGTTTCGTGAGCGTGCCGACGCAGTGATTGCCCAAAACGTAGTGCCGGGGCATCGAAAGCCGCGCGAAGTGCGATTCCATCGTCTTGAGCCACTTGATCTCTTTTTCGACAGAATCGGCCTGATCGATGAAATCGCCGAGTTCGACGACCAGAGCCGGTTTTTCGCGATTCATGACCTCCACGGCCTCATCGAGCTTCGCGAGTGCCTTGCGGTAAAAGCGCGTTTTGGTCGGTGGCTTGTCCGCGTAATGCAGATCGGTCATCAAACCGACGCGCAGCAGCGGTTTGGCATCGGATTCGGCGGCGAGCACCTTTCCGCCGCTGAGTCCGGCGAGGCAGAGCGTGCTGTTTTGGAGGAAAGCGCGGCGGGAAAGCATGAGATCAGCCTAAAACGCTCTTCACATGCTTCATCGAGCCTGAAAAGCACTCATGCACATAGGCCATGGCCTTCTTCACCTTCGCTTGGGCTCCAGCGTAATCGGCGTCGATCTCGGTGAGGGTTTCGAGGATCTTTTCGACGGGTGTTTCGTCCATTTCCAGCAGCCACTCGGGCAGGCCGATGTCCTGGAACATCCAGCACTTCGGAGAATGGAACTCGGAGAAGGTGTGGATGATCGGCGTGCCGTTCGCGAGGGCGATGATGGGCGAATGAGGCTCGTGGCAGACGATGGTGTGGGCGCGGGCGAAGATGGAAGCTGCTTCATCCGCGTTCCAAAAATACTCCAGGTTCACGACGTTCTTCTGGATCTCCGGCGGCAGCGGATCGTGGATCAGGCGCTTGTTGTGCTCCATCTCCTTCTTCACCTCCGGCGCGATGAGCACTTTGTGCCCGGTCTTCTTGACCCAAAGCGTGACCAGCTCCCGATACTTCGCCGCACGGCGCTCATCATCGGCGATCTGCTCGGGCGTGGGATGCAGTGGGTTGAGCTTCGGTGTGCGGCTGTCATCCACGCCGGGCAGCTTGGCGGTGTTGGTGCGGAGTTGGATCGTGATGAATTTCCGGTCCTCCAAACCTAATTTTTGCATGGTGGCGAGTCCGCGTGCGTCATCCCGCACATCGATGCCGAAGCAGCCATCGGGGCCGAATTGCAGCGCGGTGGCCTTGATGCCAGCACCTTGGAGAATCTTGAGCGTCTTCGTCTCGCGGGTGTAGATGAACGAAGCGCCATTGAGCAGGGCGATGCGTTCCTCCGCGCCTTTGCCCTCGACCATGCTGGGGAAGAACGACTGACCAAACAGGCCGTAGGGCTTGCCGTGCTTCTGACAAAACTGCATGTGGGTGATGTCCTGCCCCATACCTGAGTTGCGGATGAAGAAGTCGCAGATCTTCACGGCCTCCTGGAGCTTAAGGTCCTTCTCGCCTTTGCCGTCGAGCTTGCCTTGCAGTATCGGCACCTTCGGAAATCGGCGGTTCAGCATCGCCGTGACACGTTCATCGACCTTCATCGCCCAAAGGATGATCTTCACCTCCGGCAGATGCTCTTCAATGACACGCAGTGTCCCTGGCGTGTGACCGATGTCGCCAATGTTCACCGTGTCCCAAGCGGATTGCAGCACGATGGTCTTGGGCTTGCCGTCAGCGGCAAAAACGGAGCCACCAAGTGCGGCTGTGATGGCAGAGATGAAGTGGCGGCGGTTATGCATGGCGGTAGAGACCCATGAGGCAATTCAAATAGTCGATTGGACGTGATTTTTACCTTAGGTCAGCTCACGCGTGACTGGCCGCACTGCACGCACGGCCTCCGCATACTTTACACCGCTGGCGAAGCCACGATACCGTGCCAGCACGGTCTTGGTCTCCACGGCGGCGTCTTTTTGCGGATCGAAGGGGCCGTTGCGCACGAAGGCCATCAGGCCGCCCAGCCAATCGACCACGGAAGGCCATTCATCGCTGACATCAAAGTAGGTGTCGGGTGTGAAGTCGATGGTGTGGCCGGGTCCGTTGTCATACCAATAGACTTCGCTGGGGCTGCGGACCTGATCTTTGCCGAGCAGACGCGCGGGCTGAAACAATGCCGCGTGGCAGATGGCGCTCGCGGCTTCGTGATCGGGATGTCGGTCTCTCGGCCAAAGCATGAAAGCGATGTCTGGTTGCACATCGGCTATGACCTGAGCGACGGCGCGCTTGGACTCCATCGTGGCTTCAAAGCCCATGGAAGCATAGTTAAGGAAGCGCATTTCGATGCCGCGCTCCTTCGCCATGTCGATGCTCTTCTGTCGCAGCGCTTCGTCACGGTCTTTCACGGGCGGCCAGTTCGAGTAATCGCCGATCAAACTGAGCATCACGACGCGGTGATGCTGCTTCACCGCTTTCAAAAGCGTGCCAGGAAGGCCGAACGGGCAGTCATCATAATGAGCGCCAAGAGCGAGGATGGTTTTGGGCATGGTGGCAATACGAACGCCGACAGCCAGACCTTCCTCAGGGCTTCGACACCTTATTGTTTCGCCCTCACCTTGATTTCCACGCGGCGGTTCATGCCCTGCTCTTCCACGGTGCCACTGGTGCTGACGATGGGTTTGCTTTTGCCCATGCCGGCGGCCTGGATGCGGTCGGTTCCGAGGCGGAGGGATTGGCGCAGCCATTCAACGACGGCATTGGCACGGCGGAGGGAGAGGTCGAGATTGAAGTCTTCGCCGCCGAAGCTGTCGGTGTGACCTTCGACGATGAAGAGGCTGTTGGGATTCTTTTGAATGAGGAAGCCGAGCTTCATGAGGCTGAGGCGTGCGCCTTCGGCGAGTTGATCGCTGCCATACTCGAAGAGGAGGTCTGTTGGCATCAGGATCGGAGCGGTGCTGCCACCGAGGCGACCACCTCCGCCGAGCAGGTCATCAAGGTTGCTGAAGCCTTTCACCCGAGTCGCTGCGGCATCGCCTGCGCCTTGGCCTTGCTTTTTGACCTCGCCGAGGAGGTCGGCGTCAATGGCCTGGCCGTCCTTGGGCTCCAGCGCACCGGCATCGAGGAGCATCTGTTTTTCGGAGACGGGTTTGGAAAGGATGTCGCGGCGCACACTGGCCATCGCGCTGGCTAGGTCGGGCGCTGCCATGGCCGCCTGTGGGGCGAGCAGGGAAGCCATATCGTTCATTTTGCTGCCGCCAGGTGTGCGCCCATCCCCAGGGTCGGTTTCGCGGAGGAAATTGGTCACCTCTTTTACATTCGGAGTCAGATCGATCTCCTGGTTTTCGGGGATCATCTGGGCTTTGTCGAAGTCATCGAGATTGGCTTCGAAAGCTTTGATGTCCGGTTGAGTGCCGGGCGCGATGAGTTCAGGGATTTCCTGAATGGCCTTTTGCTCCTGGAGCAGCCGGGGGTCGATCTTGATGCGGTCTGGCATCTTTTTCTCAGGAACCGCGCGTGCGGCGCTGCCGAAGACCGTGCTGATTTTATCAAAGCTCACGTAGAGCAGCCCATGGAAGCCGAACGATAAAATGATGGCAAACATGATCCACCATTTGAGACTCCAATCCTCGCGTGCACGAAAGGCAGCGCGTGGAGTGCTGCTCCAGCCGGTGGATGAGGTGATCTGAGACATGGGGGGGCGGATTGCGAGAAGGAGCATAGCACGTCGTCTGCCGCTGACATCTTCCATTCTGGCAAAAACTGCCGTTCACCTGCGGCACCCGATCAGCCCGGCTCATGCCTTGCATGAGGAAAATCCCCTTTGCCAAGCCGGAGGGGGGCAGGTATGGACGCGACCTCTAATTATGAGCAAAAAAAGTGACTTCGGATTGATCGGCCTCGCTGTGATGGGCCAAAACCTCGTTCTCAACGTGGAGAGCCGCGGCTTCCAAGTGAGCGTCTATAACCGCACCACCAGCGTGACGGATGAATTCCTCACCAAACATCCTGGCAAGGCCCTCGTCGGAGCCCACACCCTGGAAGAATTCGTCGAGAGCCTCGCTACGCCGCGCAAGATCCACATCATGGTGAAATCCACCGCTGTCGTCGATTCAGATCGCGATGCCGTGGATGCCGTGATCGAACAATTGATCCCTCTCCTCGCCAAAGACGACATCATCATCGACGGCGGCAACAGCTTCTACAAAACCACCGAGCGCCGGGACGTGTATCTCGCTGAAAAAGGCCTCCGCTTCATCGGCGCAGGCGTCTCCGGCGGTGAAGAAGGTGCCCGCAAAGGCCCCTCCATCATGCCCGGTGGCCCTGCTAGCACCTGGGAGGTCATGAAGCCAATCTTTGAATCCATCGCCGCCAAGGTCGATGGCGAGCCCTGCGTCATCCACATCGGCCCCGGCGGTGCTGGTCATTATGTGAAGATGATCCACAATGGCATCGAATACGGCGACATGCAGCTCATCTGCGAAGCCTACAACATCTTCAAGCACGCCGGCTTCACCACCGACGAGATGGCCGCCATTTTCAACGAGTGGAACGAGGGGGCCATGCAGAGCTACCTCATCCAGATCTCTGGCAAAGCGCTCGAACAGAAAGACCCCGAGACTGGCGCATCCATCGTCGAACTCATCGTCGATAAAGCTGGCCAGAAAGGCACCGGTCAGTGGACCCTCATGAACGCAGCGGAAAACGCCATCGTCATTAGCACCATCAACGCCGCTGTGGAGGCCCGCATCCTTTCGTCCAAAAAGAAAGCCCGTGTCGCCGCTAGCAAGCTGCTCACCGGCCCGGCGGTCAACATCACTACGGCAAAGGCCGAGCTGGTGAAGAAAGTCCACGACGCCCTCTACGCCTCCAAAATCATCAGCTACGCCCAGGGTCTCGATCTCATCAAATCCATGGGTGAAGCCAAGAAATGGGGCCTCGATCTCGGTCGCATCGCCAGCATTTGGCGCGGCGGTTGCATCATCCGTGCCCGCTTCCTGAACCGCATCACCGACGCCTATCGTGAGAACCCCGAGCTGAGCAATCTCATGCTCGCCCCGTTCTTCATCGACGTGCTCAGTCAGACCCAGCAAAACTGGCGCGAAGTGGTCAGCCTCGCCTCGCTGAACGGCATCCCATGCCCCGCGTTCTCCGCCTCCCTCGGCTACTACGACAGCTACCGCGCCGAGCGTCTCCCCGCCAACCTTCTCCAAGCTCAGCGCGACTTCTTCGGTGCACATACTTATGAACGCACCGACAAACCCGAAGGCCAGATGTTCCACACGGAATGGCCCGAAGTGATCGGTTAATCCCGCAAGTCCAATCACGAAGAAGAGATGCCTTGTCGATCAGGGCATCTCTTTTTTGTATACTTCAGCGTTTGACTTGTAGTAGTTGTTCCTCAGCCGCCATGGTAGGCTGTTGAGAGCCAGTTCTGTTTCCTTTGACGGAGATGTCTTCCCTATAGTAAAGTAAACAGAGTCTTCAGCGGTTAATCCGAAAACCTATCTAATATGGGATTGCCTGTTCTTGCCGACTGTCAGCCGGCTTAGCCGGCTTAGCCGGCTTAGCCGGCTTAGCCGGCTTAGCCGGTACAAACGATCGGCAAGAACGTCACAAAGCCGTAGGTCAAGCCAAATGATAACGATTCCCACTCATTTGCTCGCCTTGTCTTCCACTGCTGATTTCTTTTTTTTCTTTGAGCCAGCGTTTCGAAGCACTTTGGGAATTGGATCTTCCTTCTTCTGTAGTGCACGACGTAATTTGCGAAGTGCTATGTTTTGGAGCTGGCGGATACGTTCGCGTGTAACGCCGAATTCCTGTCCAACTTCTTCCAAGGTGCGTGGTTTCTGGCCGGCGAGGCCAAAACGCGCATCGATGATTTTCCGCTCACGTTCATCGAGCACAGTCAAAAGGCCATCGAGTTGACCGTGCATGTTCTTGTGACTCAGTAACTCGAAAGGCGTTTGGGCGTTTTCGTCACCAACTATTTCACCGAACTCTGTGCTGTCATCATCGCTGATCGGTGCATCAAGGGATGCGGGACGCATGGATGCGACCTTGAGTTGGCTTAACTTGGCGCGGTCAATGCCGATTTCCTCAGAAAGCTCATCGTCAGTAGGCTCACGTCCAAGTTCTTCAGACATGGCCATAGCCACCCGACGCATTTTACTGATCTTGTCCACCATGTGGACGGGTAGGCGAATCGTCTTTGATTGGTTCGCAAGAGCCCGCTTGATGGACTGTTTGATCCACCAAGCCGCATAGGTTGAGAGCTTGCCACCTTTGTTGGGATCAAATCTCTCCACGGCCTTCATTAAACCGATGTTACCTTCAGAAATCAGGTCTAGGAGTGGCAATCCGTAATTCGCATAGTCCTGCGCAATCTTGACAACTAGGCGAAGGTTGGCTCGGATCATGTGTGAGCGGGCCTCTGGGTCCCCGCGTTTGATCCTTTCAGCAAGATCTACCTCCTGTTCCGGTGTCAGCAAGTCAGTCTTGCCAATTTCCCGCAGGTAGATTTTAATTCCGCCGTCTAGTTCCATATGTGGTCGTTTGCTTTGTAAAGTGTGATTCGTGGCAGGTTCTTGCTTCTTGGAGTGAAGAAAGGGGCATTTTGCATATCATGGCCCGCCATAATCACCT
>JBILPY010000471.1:0-4006 GCA_044373575.1 Prosthecobacter sp.
GACGCAGCGAGTATCGGCTGAACAACACCGTCTGCCGCCTCAAAGACATCCATGAACTCTTTTCCGGCACGGGCATCGGGCGCTCAGCCTACTCGATCATGGCTCAGGGTCAGATCGATCTCCTGCTCAGTTCGAAGCCTGAAGATCGCCGCACCGTTTTCGAAGAAGCAGCTGGTATCACCAAGTTCAAAGGTCAGAAGCGCGAGGCTCTGCGCAAACTCGAATACACCGAGGCCAATCTTCTGCGCGTGCAAGACGTGATCGCCGAAGTGAAACGCCAGATGGGCTCGCTGCAAAGGCAGGCCGCCAAGGCGAAGCGCTACCAAGTCCTGCTAGATGACGCGCGGATGCTGGACACTCACCTCGCGCACAAGCATTACGCCGACTTTAGCGCCGAGAAGGCTGAGGCTGACAATCATGTGCGCATGATGACCGAGCAGCTCGATCAGGTGCAGGCACGTCTGCAAACCGCCGAGCACGAAGCTCTGGAAACCCGCGAGGCCTACCACAGCATCGAATCTCAGATCAACCAACTGCGCGGCCAGATCGGTGAATTCCGCAGTCAGGTGCAGAGCGCGGAGGGACGCATCGGCTTCAACAACGAGCGCAACGAAGAGCTGAGCCACCGCATCCGGCAGAATGAAGAGCAGATCGAGATTGGCCGAGAGACACTCGATCAGCAGCGCCGTGACCTTCTTACCGCTGATGAGCAGATGGACATGCTCCGCACGACGATCGAGACGCGCCAGATGGCGCTCAATGAGCACCTCACCGTGCATAACAGCATCGTGCCAGACCGCAGTCGTCTCGATGAAGATCGCCGCGCCGTGCGCGAGATGATCCGTCAGTTTGAAGGCCAGATCGCCGGAGCTGAATCCCGTGCTCAGAGTCTCACGAATCAAATCAGCAATGACCGCCAGCGTCACGAGACACTGGCTCACGACCTGCAAAACGCTGCACATGCCAAGGCATCGAGCCAGGTCGAGTTCGATCACCTCCAGCAGATGATCGCGGAACTGGAGCAGACGCGCAACGACCTCGAAGAGCGCGCCAAGACCTGCGCCCGCGACATCATCGAAAAGCGCCGCCAGCGCGATGCGCTCATGGAGGAACTCAACGTCCTCCAACGCAACGTCACCCAGCGCCGCAGCCGCATGGAGATCATCGAGCAGCTTCTGCAAAAGGGCGAAGGGCTCGCCGAAGGCACGCAGCAGGTACTCAAAGGCATCGACAATCCCGAAGTCTTCTCCGTCGGCGTGCGCGGCATCCTCGCTTCATCCCTCGAAGTCGAGCCCCAGTTCATCACCGCCATCGAAGCGGCTCTGCGCGATCATTTGCAAGCCGTGCTGCTGACTGACAGCGAACTTGCCGGCCAGATCCTGGGCCGTCTCGCCGATCAAAAGCTCGGCAAAGCAGCGCTGCTGCCGACTGACTTCGCCACCATGCGTCCGTTGCCAGACCGCCAGTTCGTGCCCGAGGGCGGCATCGCATGGGCCATCGAAAAAGTCCGTGCCAAACCCGGCGTGCAGGACATCACCGACCGCCTCCTGGGCAATGTGCTTATCGTCGATGATCTGCACACCGCGCTGTGCATGAAGCGCACGATGCGTGACATCGCCATTGCCACGATGAAGGGCGAATTCGTCGCTGCCGACGGCATGATCCACGGTGGTGCCACGAAGGAAGAGGGCGCGTCCACCTTGCGCCGTGAGGCTGAGGTCCGCACTCTCAAGCAAGAGCTCGAAGGACTCGAATACCAGCTCCTCGAAAAGGAAGACGCCGCCGAGCAACTGCGCGTGCAGTTTGAAGACATGCAGCGTGAGGAAGTGACTCTGCGCGAGCAATCCCAGCGCACCCGCGAAGAGTATTCCCAGCTCACCGGACAAGTCACCGTGGTGCAGCGCGCGCTTCAGCAGGCTGTGACGAAACTCGAAAGCGTCGAGTGGGACCAAAACCAGATCTCCAGCCGCATGCAGGCCGCCGAGGCGCAGATCCAATGGCAGCAGGAAGAAGCGAAAGTCACCCGCGAGCAGCTCGACGGAGCACGCGAGCATGAGCAGCAGCTCGAAGTCGAGATGGAGGCCTTCCTCCGCCGTGAACTCGAGTCCTCCGAGCGCCTCAACGAACTCCGCAGCGCTCTCGCATTGGAGCAGAACAGCCTGCATTCCATCGAGCGTCAAAAAGCCCCGATGGCCAGCCGTTTGCATGAGCTTCAAGCCAGCATCCACCGCTTCGAAAACGAGATCGCCGCATGGCGTGGCCGCATCGAGCAAAGCATGGCGGAGAACGCCCGCTTCCAGGAGCAGGTCGAATCTCAGCGCGGTGCCATCGCCAGCATCGAGGAGCATCTTCAAGGACGCACCGAAGAGCGCGCATCTGCCTTTGAGCGTGTGAATACACTGGAGTCCCAGCTCGTGCAGCTCCGCCAGCAGGCTCAGGGTTTGAGCGAGAGCCGCAACCGTATTGAGGTGCAGCTCACCCGTGTGGATCTGCGTCTCGAAAACCTCATCAATCAGGTACAGGAGCGCTACAACTTCCACATCAGCGCCTTCGAGCCAGACTACCACGCTCTCATGCTCACCATTGATGAGCAGAAGCGGAACCGCAGCCGTGGGAAAAAGGCCGCTGCTGAGGCTGAGACACCCGCAGAAGCTCCGACCGATCAGACGGATTCTTCTGAGCAGGCAGTGGTCGTGACCATCAACGCCGACGATGAAGAGATCGACGTCGATGCCATCACGATCCCAGGTGAAGAAGGCCAGCCTGATTGGGATTTCGTCACGAGCATCGTGGGTGATCTGCGCCAGCGGCTCGAAAGCATCGGCCCGGTGAACTTGGATGCGATCCAGGAGTTCGAAGAACTCGAAGAGCGGCACAACTTCCTCGACACCCAATACAACGACCTCGTCCGCTCGAAGGAAGAGCTACTCGAAGTCATCGCGAAGATCAATGAGACCACGAAGACCATGTTCTCCGACACCTTCAATCAGGTGCGTCTCAACTTCCAAAAGAACTTCGTCGAACTCTTCGGCCCCACGGCCAAAGCCGATCTCATGCTCATCGACGATGGCGATCCGCTAGAGTCCGGCATCGACATCATCGCCAAGCCGCCGGGCAAGAAGCTGCAAACCATCACCCTGCTTTCCGGTGGTGAGCGCAGCATGACCGCCGTGGCCTTGCTCTTCTCCATCTTCCAGGTGAAGCCCAGCCCCTTCTGTGTGCTGGATGAGCTTGATGCTCCGCTCGATGAATCAAACATCTCCCGCTTCCTCAAGATGCTGGACAATTTCATCGATAACTCCCAGTTCATCATCGTCACCCACAACAAGCGCACCATGGGCCGCGCGGATGTGATCTACGGCGTGACGATGCAGGAGTTCGGCGTCAGCAAGCCCGTCGGCGTCCGCATGACGAGCGCCGACCTGAAGCCCTCCAAGCAGGAGGAACTCCGGCTCGAAGCCGAAGCCGCCGCTGATGAAGGTCACCACCGCGACACCACACCGCCGGAGATGATTATTAGCGAGGAGGCTGAGCCTGCCAGCGAGGGCGAGTCGGGTGAAGAACCGGTACTTGCCTCCTAAATTCAAAGTCATTCAAGCGGGCGTCGGGTTTTCGGCGCTCGCTTTTTTGAGCCTGCGAATCACGGTCCGTCGAAGAGTGGCACCGAGGTTTCACCGCCAGTTCCAGCTCCTTTTTTGTGAGCGATGCCATCCGCTTTGCGGCGGCGGGCTTCGGCGAAGAACTCTTTGAGAACGCTCACGCATTCGTCACCAAGGACGCCGGAGCTGATTTCGCAGCGGTGGTTGAGATTGGGAGCTTGCAGCAGATTCCAGAAGCCACCGGCGGCACCGCCTTTGACATCGGGGCAACCGAAGATCACCCGCTGCACGCGACAGTGGACGATGGCACCCGCGCACATGGGGCAGGGCTCTTTGGTCACGTAGAGATCGCATTCAGCGAGCCGCCAGTCATCCAGAGCGCTCTCGGCCTGAGTCAGGGCGAGCAT
>JBILPY010000067.1:0-13049 GCA_044373575.1 Prosthecobacter sp.
GTCATGCCGCCAACTTTGCGCGGCTTCTTCGGCGGGACCGAGGGAGCCTTCGGGGCAGGAGCGGACTTGGACGAAGGAGCAGGCATGTCAGGGTAGACGAGGTCAATGGGTTGACCTTTAACGCATCTTAATAAACAATTTCGCCACCGAACGCTATGATTTTTCTCAAAAAGTGCAGCTCGCTATAGCGATGACGGCCATTACCGTGTCATCTCGAAGCGCTTCCGTGGGCTGCCACGCTGGCTCACAGCTGCCGCAGCACCAGCACCCAATCATTGTAAGCCTCCGCAGTTCCTCCATGTCTGTCAGCGTAGGCGAGTCACTGGCAAAAGGCAGTCCGGTTGAACCTTGCATAAAAGGCTGTCCCTTCGCCGCTTTTATCATCTAGCCGGATTCTGATTTGACTCCGGCAGATGCATTTTAGATAAATGGATCACTGCCGTCATGATCTCGCGTTTCCTCCTACTGATCTCCCTGCTCTATGTGTCTGGTGCCTCGGCTGAAATGCGCACCTGGACGAATGTCTCCGGGCGCACTCTCCAGGCGGAGATGACGGGCATGGACCCCGTCTCGCGCTCGGTGAAGGTGAAGCTCGCCGATGGTCGCGAACTGGCTCTGCTTATTGCGGATCTGAGTGCGGAGGACATCGCCTTTGCGGGGTCGCAGTGGCGGAAAATGCAGATCAGTGGCACGGTGGATACCACTCCCGTGCCCGCTACCACTGCAACCACGGGAGGCTTGAACGTGAAACTCCTGCCTGCACGCTATGCCGGGCGGATCTCCGAGGCCTCCCGTCTGGCGCTGCTGCAAAAAAATGGGGGCACACCAGAAATCGAGCGAGCAGTCAAAAGGTCTCTGGAATGGCTGAAGACCCAGCAGGGGGCCGATGGCTCCTGGGATGGCCCGAACAAGACGGGCATGACCGGCTTCGCCCTGCAATGCTTCACGGGTCATGGCGAGATGCCGGGCCAGGGGGAGTGGGGTGATGTCGTCCTGAAAGCCTGCCTTTATCTCATCAATACCGCGGCCAGCAATCCGCAGGGCATGATCGCCACAGAGATGAAGTCTGGCGGAGCTACCTACGCCCACGGAATCGCCACCACAGCGCTGGGAGAAGCTTTCATCCTGAGCCGAGCCTCAGGCACGGGCATCCCAAATTTGAGGCAGACTTTTGAAAAAGCCGTCCAGCTCATCATCGATTCGCAAAATGAAAAAGGCTCCTGGACCTATGGAGGTACGGAGGCAGGCAAGCCTACGGCCTACAACCCTGACTCCCGAGGGGAGGACCTCTCTCTGGCCAACTGGCAGATCCAGGCGCTCGTGGTCGCAAAAGAGTCCGGCCTGCCCTTCAAAGGCCTGCCCGAATGCCTGAAAAAGATCGTGGGCTATGTCCAAACCAAACAGACAAAGGACGGCGGCTACGGCGGCCAGAACCGTGACGCCCATTACAACCAATGGTTCCTTACCGGAGGCTCAGTCCTCGCCCTCCAGATGCTCGACGCCAAAGCCCAGGTGAGTCTCACCAAAGGTCTGCGCTTTCTGGAAAACTACCTCCAGGCTGAACCGCCTGACTGGAACAAAAATGCCAACCTCTACTCATGGGCCTCCAACACCGCGGCTTTCATGAACAAAGGCGGGGGTGAGTGGGAGCGCTACGCCCGAACCCTCTTCCCCCAGATTCTCAGCGCCCAGGAGCCCGATGGCAGTTTTAGGCGCGGAAAAGCAGACTGGCCTGCCTCCGACGCTACAAATCCGATCTACCGTCAGGCTCTCTGCACCCTCCAATTGGAGGTGTTTTATCGCTATGCGAAATGAAGTGGCGGCATCGGCTCAAACGCCCGGCCCGCAGAAAATTCCTCTCGAACCCAAAACATAAAGGGTCTGTTCCTTTATCCGCCTAATGGCTGACCGCGTCTGCCTCCACCACAATGGTGAGACGGCGGTGTATTGAATTACGGTTTTTTGCCTCATCTCACCGTGCTTCCGCAGGAGGTGCTTGGGAGACAGAGCTTAGGAGGTAAGGCGCTTGCTCCTGCAAGCGCTGCTCAAAACGGTTGTTCGGGGGCTTCGCAGTCTCATCATCACCGCATCGTCTCGAAGCGCTTGCGCAGGGTGTCGCGCTGGCTCATGCCGGCGAGTTTGGCCTGGGTGTCGTCGATCCATTTTTGCTCAAGGGCGTTCTTCGTGGGGCGGTCCACGTCGTAGAAGACGCCGAATTTGCCGGGGCTGGGGAGGTCGGCGAGCTGGAAGGCGGCGACGTCGTCTTTCACGTCGTGCTGGGTTTCGTCGATGATGTCGAAGGTGCCGCCTTTCTTGGGCCAGCTATCATTGAAGCTGCCTTCATAGAACATGATGCATTCGCTCAGGCACTCGACGACGCTGAAGCCGTCGTGAAGGATGGCGCGCTCGAAGGTGTCCACCATATGCTTCACCTGCGCGGCGTGGGTGCGGGCGATGAAGGTGGCTCCGCTGGCGAGGAGCTGCTTCATGGGGTTGATGGGGCGGTCGATGCTGCCTGTGGGGTCGGTCTTGGATTTGAAGCCGATGGGGCTCGTGGGGCTGGTCTGCTTTTTGGTGAGGCCATAGACGTAGTTGTCCATGATCACGTAGGTGAGCTTGATGTTTTTGCGCGCGGCATGGTTCAGGTGGTTGCCGCCGATGGAGAAGCCATCGCCATCACCGCCGAAGACGAAGACATGCACGTCAGGTCGGCTGAGCGAGACGCCGGTGGCGAGTGGTAAAGCGCGGCCATGGATGAAATGGATGCCGTGCGTGTTCATGAAATACGGGAAGCGGCTGGAGCAGCCGATGCCGGCGACGCAGACGATCTTTTCATGAGGATACTGGAGCTTCTCCAGCACCTTGTAGAAGGCGGCGAGCACGGCGAAATCACCGCAGCCGGGGCACCACGTCGGGTGATCGGCGGTGAGGGCTTTCTTCGTGAGCTTTTCCTCCGCGCCCATGGATGGCGGAGTGACGAGTGTCGATGGAGCGGCGGTGGTGGCGGCTTCCTGAGTGGTGGCAGACATGGTCGTTTGGATTGGGTAAAGGTGGGTCAGGTGGACGAGTCGGTGGTCGATCAGGCGCTCATGATTTTTTCCGCGCCGGTGACGATCTCGCGGATGCGGAAGGTGAGGCCGTCGGTCTTGCAGATGGACTGGATTTTCGGATCGGCATAGGCGGCGCGCAGCATCATGGCGAGCTGGCCGTAGCCGTACATGCCCACGTCGTTGAGCTCGACGACGGCGACTTTTTTGAAGCCTGACCACAGCTTGTCTATGCCCGCAGGCATCGGATGCACATGGCGCAGATTGGCAGCGCCGACCTTGTGACCTTCGGCGCGGAGGCGGTTCACGCTCTCTTTGATCTGGCCGTAGTTGCTGCCCCAACTGATGAGCAAGATGTCGCCCTCCGTGTCGCCATAGACTTCGGGGAGCGGGAGCTTCTTGCTGAGCTCGACGAGCTTGTTGCGACGCTTGTCGGTCATCTTTTGGTGCATCTTGGCGTTGCCGCTCGGGTGGCCCCATTCGTCGTGCTCCAGGCCGGTGACGTGCGGGTATTTGCCGCTCATCTTTGTGCCCGGAGGTGCATGACGCGTCATGGCATCCAGCGGGTAGGGTTTGAAGTCAGCTCCGCGATCCGAGAGGTCGAGCGTGGGCTCGATCCAGTGCTTGTCGAGGTCTGGCTCGGTGAAGGCCTCGATGCGGCTACTCAGCGCCTGATCGCTCAAAATGATGACCGGGCAGGAGTACTCGCGGGCGAGCCTGCCAGCTTCGAGAGCGATGTAGAAGCAGTCCTCCACATCCTGCGGAGCGAGCACGATGCGCGGGCAGTCGCCATGGCTGCCGTAGATGGCCTGCATGAGATCGCTCTGCTCGATGCTGGTCGGCATGCCGGTGGAGGGGCCGCCGCGCTGGACGTTGATCACGATGAGCGGGATCTCCGCCATGCTCGCGTAGCTCAGTGCTTCCATTTTCAAACTCAGCCCTGGGCCCGCACTGCCCGTCACCGCCAGATGCCCGGCAAAGGCCGCGCCGATGGTCATGGACACGGCGGCGAGTTCATCCTCCGCCTGCACATACATGCCGCCATACTTCGGCAGCTCTGTGCGCAGGGTCTCCATGATGCTCGACCATGGCGTGATCGGATACGCGGAGCCGTAGCGCACTCCAGCGGCGATGAGACCCATGGTCATCACCGTGTTGCCATCGCTGCTGATGCGGTGCGTGTCGGTGTGCTCGCCCTCTTCGAAATGGAAGGTCGTGATGTCGCCCACCGGGTAGGCATAGCCTGCATCGAAGGCCAGCATGGCATTGCGCAAAACGCTCTCGTCTTTTTTGCCAAACTGACGGCTCAGGATGCTGGCGACCTTGTCTTTATCGAGACGGAAAACCGCGCACAACATGCCGAGCACGAAGATGTTCTTGCCGCGATCACGGGCACTGCCGCCCACGGCCTCCACCGTCGCCGTGGTGAAGGGCACGCCGATGTGGTGAATGCCGCGCTCGTGCTTCACTTCGGTGACTTCACCGCTGTCGTAAAAGCAAATGCCGCCCTCGCGAACGGTGCTAATATGGCTGTCGTAGCTGTGCTGGTAGAAGGCCACCAGCACGTCGCTTTCATCGCCGGGATGCAGCACCTCGCCGCTGCCGAGATGCACCTGGAAGATTGAAGGGCCGCCGCTGATCGTGGACGGGATGGTCATGTAGGTCATCACATCCTGCTGCGTGCGTCCCGCGAGACGAGCGAGGATGCCGCCGATGGATTGGATGCCGTCCTGGGAGTTGCCGGCGAGACGAATGACGGCGTTACGAAGCGTCTTCACGGATGAAGGCGAGAGAGCTGGAGCTGTGGACATGGTGAGGTTGGGCCGACTACTACGACGGGGTTGGGGCCGTATTTTTCGAGCAGAGCCAAGAAGCTGGGGCAAACCACTCCCCTTCGTCAAGACGCCAGCGTGCGAGCCCGCGAGAAATTTGATTGCTTATCCAGCGTCCGTTTGCTCGTATCTTGCTCTCGGTTAAACCACCCCCTTCTCCCATGAAATCCATCCTCACCCTCCTCGCAGTATCCTTCGTCGCCGCAGGCATCGCCAGCGCCGCCCCCGTGAACACCACCTGCCCCATGAGCGGCAAGGACGTCAAAGCTGGCGTCACCTCCGAATACAAGGGCAAGACGATCGGCTTCTGCTGCACCAACTGCAAAGCCAAGTTCGATTCCAACCCGGACAAGTTCGGTAAGAAGTTCAGATAACCCAGAGCCTGCTCCAGCAAGCGGGTCTCTTTGAAAAGGCGGAGTTGCATGACCAACTCCGCCTTTTTCATGCGTTCATGCCTCACTTTACCGCCAACCAACCATGAAACGGCTCCTCATCCTCTCCGCCTTCCTCCCTTTGCTTTCCGCTCCAGCGGCCAACTGGCCCATGTGGCGCGGCCCGAATGGCGACGGCACCACCACCGAGTCCGGCCTGCCAGAAAAGTGGAGCCAGACCGAGAACGTGGTCTGGAAGGTCGAACTGCCGGATCGTGGTAACTCCACGCCCGTCGTTTCGGGCGATAAAGTCTTCGTCACGCAGGCCATCGAAAAGATCGGCAAGCGCATGTTGCTGTGCTTTGACCGCAAAACGGGCAAGCAGCTATGGGAAGCTGGTATCACCTACAAAGAGCCTGAACTCACCCACGCTACGAACCCCTACTGCGCCGCGTCTCCGGCCACGAATGGAGAACAGATCGTCGTCTTCCATGCCAGCGCGGGCGTCTTTTGCTACGACATGAATGGCAAGGAGCTCTGGAAACGCACCGACCTCGGCAAGCAGCACCACATCTGGGGTAACGGCACCTCCCCCGTGATCGCTGGTGACCGCTTCTTCCTCAACTTCGGCCCTGGTCCCAAGACCACGCTGTATGCCTTCGACCTCAAGACCGGCAAAACGATCTGGGAGCACGACGAACCCGGCGGTGCCAGCGGCGAAGGCGCGGACAAGAAATGGCTCGGCTCCTGGGCAGATCCGATCTTCCGCAAGATCGACAGCCACTATGAACTCATCCTCAGCTATCCTGGCCGCGTCGCCGCCTTTGACCCCATCGCAGGCAAAGAACTCTGGACCTGCGCTGGCCTGAACCCACTGGTTTATAACTCGCCCCTGCTCACTCCCGACAATGTCGTCGTCGCTTTTGGCGGTTACGGTGGCATGGGCGTCGCTGTCAAAGCAGGCGGCAAGGGCGACGTCACCGAAAAGCGCTTCTGGCATCTGCCGAAGGTCAGCCAGCGCATCGGCAGCGGCGTCATCCATGAAGGCCATCACTACATCCTCAGCGATGGCGGCATCGTCGAGTGCCGCGACCTCAAAACGGGCGAGATGATCTACAACGAACGCCTCAAAGGCCCCGGTCCCACCGGCCAGAACTGGTCCTCGCTCGTCCTCAGCGCCGATGGCAAATGCTATGCCGCCAACCAGGGCGGCGACTGCTTTGTCTTCAAAGCCAGCCCCACTTTCGAACTCATTTCCACGAATACGCTCGGGGAGAAAATCATCGGCAGCATCGCCGTCAGCGACGGCCAGCTGTTCATCCGCGGATACAAGAACTTGTGGTGCATCGGGAAGAAGTGATCCTGGATATCAAGCCCAGCCGAATCGGGTTCGCCTTCTGATCCAATAAACTCTACGTTGAACTTTACCGGTATAAATTGCTTTTAGGGTCCGGCAGGAATCGTTGCTTGATGAACTTTTAGCCAAATTCGAGTTTTTTATCCATGCGAGTCGGTCTAGTTCGTCATTTTAGAGTCGCGGAGCCGATGCCGAGGGGGTGGATGACTTCGGAGGATCTCCAAGCGTGGCGGTTGAGGTATGATTCTGCGGAGGTTTGCCCGATTCCACTGACTTTCGATGGGGCGAACTGGGCGCGATGCTATGCTAGCGACCTTCCCCGGGCTCAAAAGACGGCGCAGGCAGTGTATTCAGGGGAGATTTTGCCTCTATCGGAGTTACGCGAGGCCGAGTTTGCTCCTTTTCACACTGGGCGGCTGCGGCTTCCTGTCTTGGTCTGGCGCTGGATGCTGCGCATGGCTTGGATGACTGGGCACTCGTCCCAGCGTCAGTTTCGCGATCATTTTCTAAGCCGGGTGAGGGCAGCGGCGGATTTCATTGAGGGCCGAGAGGAGAATCTATTGATCGTCTCCCACGCGGGAATGATGTTTTACCTGAGGAAAGAGCTTCTGCGCCGTGGTTTTTACGGACCAAAGTATGGCATCGCTGATAACGGCCGACTTTATGTTTTTGAGCGGAGGTGACTGGGAAGGTGGCATTAAAAGCCGATATCCATGCTCCACATGGCCAGATGTCGGTATTTACCATGTATTTAAATTGACGGTACGAGGGCAATCTTGGTAATCTCAACACAAAATCCAGTATTAGGTCCAAACTCACAAGCCGTAACCCACGCTCTCCAACCCTCCCATGAAAGCGAACTTTCTCTCTCCCTCCCGCCTGCTCCGTGCTTCCATCCAGTCTGGATTCTCCCTCGTGGAAGTTGTTTTAGCTGTAGGTATCATGGGCTTGGGCGTGGTAACAATTCTCGGATTGCTGCCGCACGGGCTTGAAATGTCCCGCCGCACCGCCAACGAACAAGCGCAGACGCGCATTGTGGACCAGATCGTGGGTGAACTTCAGGCTTCTGACTGGACTACCTTGGGAGGCATCGTCGGATCTGGCGCCGGGCAGCAGGTGTATCAGTTTGATGATCAGGGTCTGCGCACATCCCAGTCTCAATACACGACCTATGTCGCCCGTGTGAAGCTGACTGAACAGATGGAGGCGGCCAGTGGAGCCATCATGCCCTCCAACAAAGGGAACACCCGCAATCAGAACCTGCGCCGCGTGAGCATCGATGTGGCGGCAGTTCAAAATGTGAATTTCAATTTCGATAACCCACCGCCAGCCGCACAGATGAAGCGCTTTACCAGCCTCATCGCCAAGATGCGCCCCTGAGCTAAGTGATGTGAGGCGCTGAAACTTTCCAACCTTTGAAAACTATGAAGCTGAAACTGCGAGCGATGACCTCCCGGACTGCTCTGGGATTGCTTTTCCTATCTTTGATAGGGGGCGGAATGCTGATGGTGGGCCCGGCGATGGCCCAAAGCAGTGTCGATGGTTCCTGGAATCCTGATGGTGGAGGAACTTGGGGAACTTTGACGAACTGGTCTTACAGCCAGTCCATGCGTCCGGCGGTGATCACCACTACCCTAAATCCCGCGCCTGTAATCACTGTCGTGCGTACGAATGACAAGATTACTGCGATCAATGTGGTGAGTGGTGGTTCGGGCTATACGACCGCTCCATCGGTGATCATCCCGGATCCGGGTGCCAACGGTTATCCGGCCCGTGCAAAGGCCAATATCAGCGGCGGTGAAATCACAAGTTTTACCATTCTTGATCAAGGCGCGGGTTACGCCTCGACGCCGACTGTGACGATCACCCGTGAAATTTCAGGGATGGTCGTGACCGATGCGGGATCAGGCTACGCCAAGGTGCCCGAAATCGCCATCAATGGAGGAGGTGCGTACACCTCCCCGCCCGCTGTTACTTTTAGAGGTGGATTGGGTGGCGGGGCCACAGCGACTGCGACGGTGGCGCTCGATACCGGGTCGAATCGTGTTACCAGCATCACGGTCACAAATGGAGGGAGCGGCTACTCGGCGGCAAAGCCGCCGACGATTGCCATCCTCAACTTCGCGGGAGGAAGCGTCACGACAGCAGTCGCGGCGGCGACGGTGGATGCCAATGGCGTGGTAACGGGCATTACGGTTACCAGCAAAGGTTCAGGCTATACCATTGCCAATCCGCCAAAGATAATCGTCGTGAGCCCCGATCCAGACGACATTGCCACTGCGACAGCGATCGATCAGGATGGGCGAGTCATCGGAGTGGAGATCAATAATCCGGGCTCTGGTTACACAGCGGCGCCGCAGGTGATCTTTTCCGGTGGTGGTGCTGTCGCGACAGGTGCCACTTATGCGACTGCGGAGATCAATGCCGGCAGTGTGAGCGATGTGACGTTGTCTGTGCCGCCTGATGTCCCTCAAGGTGGGGCTTCGGGTGCAGTTGCAGCGGTCACGCTGCTGCCTGCAGGAGCAATCTCTTCGATTAATCTTCTCAATCGCGGGCAGGGTTACACCTCAGTCCCCAATGTGGTGGTGGGTGCCCCGAGGATCAGAACGGCGATCGCAACTTCTGAACGCACGGGCAATGTCGTCACTCAGGTCAATGTGCAGAATGCTGGAGCTGGCTATCTTGCAGCACCTGCAGTGACTTTTGGTACGGGAGGCTGGCGTGGATACACAGGAGCTCCGCGCGTGAGGTTTGTCAGCGGCGGCGTGACTGGAGCAATCGCGACAGCAACGATTAATACCGGGACTGGTGCAGTCACAGGTGTGTCGATTCTAGATGGTGGCGAAAACCACATCGTGGCACCTACCGTAACTTTCGTGGGTGGAAACGGACGTAATGCAGCCGCGACGGCGACTGTATCTGGCGGCGGCGTTAGTTCGATAGCTGTGACCAATACGGGTGATAGCTATGGCGTGACCCCGACGATCATTTTTTCGGGCGGCGGTGGGTCTGGAGCTGTGGCGACAGCAAATCTTACGGCGGGCAGAGTCACCTCGATCACCGTGAACAATTCAGGGTCTGGATACACCTCCGCTCCTTCCCTGGCCATTGTAGCTGGTGATGTGGCGAATCCAGCAACGGGCACCGCAACGATTGCAACCAGCGGAGTGAACACCGGCCGGGTGACTGGCGTTTCGATTATCAGTGGCGGATCAGGCTATACCAGCACGCCGACGGTGGCTTTTACTTCAGGCGGGGTTACTTTTGCTACAGCTACCTCCACGGTTACTGCGGGACGCCTCACATCAATCAGGCTCACCTATGCAGGCAGCGGCTACAGTTCAGCACCAAGTGTGAATCTCACGGCTAACATCGGCACAGGTGGCATTCATGGGACGGCTACCGTCAGCGTGAATAGCGGGAAACTTCGGGATGCAATCATCGTCACCACTCCGGGCGGCGCTGACCCGGCGAGCGGTACAGCAGTGCTGGCTCCTGATGGCTCTGTGCAGTCGGTCAATGTAACATCTGGAGGAAATGGCTACTTTGCAGATCCTACAGTGACCTTTGCTGCGCCTACGGGGATCGCGACGCCAATGGCGCTGGGGCCAGGGGGTGTGGGAGCTTATGTTCAGTTCAATCGTGACATCACAGGAAACAGGACAATCACGCTCGACTCTGCTCGAACGGTAGGTTCCCTTTCCATCGGCGACACTGGCGGAGAGGATTATACGTTGAATGCGGGCACTGGCGGTTCGGAAAGTTCGCTGACCTTCAGCATGGGAACCTTCGGTGCTGGCAAATCATTCCTCAACAAACTGCAAGGCGACCAAGATGTGATCAATGCAAGGGTCAATCTAGTGGATGAGCTCAATGCCCGAGTGAATGCCGGACGGCTGACGCTCGCTGATGGGATTTCAGGCACAGGCAGTCTGGCACTATCCGGCAATGCGATTCTTACGGTTCGAGGTAATGCGCCCACAAGTAATGTCTTGGATCTCTGGCTCTGGAACCGTGGTTTCGCCAATGCGGGTCCGCAGGTGGAACTCGCCTCCGTAGGCGGGCCGGCCTTTGGGAATGTCCGTCTTGGGAATGTCAGCATGGGAACTGCGGGACATGCGGTGCTACAATTGCTTCAGGGACGCACAGCAAACGAACTCGACCAGATCCGCGACAACTCCACGGTCACGGTGGACGCTGTCACCAACCGCTGGGGTTACTTCAAGCTCATGGGTGGCGATGAAACCATTGGCAACATCATCGACGTCGGCAATGCGCTCGTGCTCGAAAACATGGAAGGTGAGACAGTGAACACCAACTCAGTGCTTACTCTCGGTGGAAATAACCTGGACTCCTACATCGGCGGCTACATCCGCAACCGTTCCGGGGGGAGTGGCACAGGCACCATGGGCATCACCAAAAATGGCACCGGTAGTCTGACCCTTCAGGGTGGGAACATCAATTACACCGGCCTTACGAGGCTGAACAACGGCATGTTGCGTCTGACCAATACCAGTAACTTTGCCAGCAGCATTGTGGCGGCTGCGGGCACTCAACTAGAGATCGAAACCACGAGCGGTATTACGGTCAATTTCGACGATGACGTGATTGGTGAAGCTGATTTCATCAAGCTCGGCACGGGCGCATTGAACTTCAACAGCGGGCAGTTGAGTCTGGAGAACTATTTTATGACAGCGGGCAGCGTCGCAGTCCGTCCAGGTGCTGCCACGCAGCGTGGTGGTAAAAACGTGGTTAATGGTGACTTCACTGTGCGTGGTGATGGTGGTCTGAACAAGACGGTGACCATCACCAGTTCATTGTCCGTTGGTTCGATCCAGGCTGAGGGCAGGTATGGCCAGACAGGATCCATCTTTGATGTCACCGGCCAGCAGTTCAATGTCAGCAACATCGGCTATGCAAGCGAGGGTGTGCTGGAGTCCTCCGGCCCCATCAGCATCTCCAACATGCAGACCCGGTTGAATACGAGTGTTTTGGCGGCGGACAGGACCGTCCAGAATGCAGTCACGAACAGTGTCTTTGTCACCCTTACGGATGCCAATAACTTGATCGTTGGTTCCATCTTCACTCTGCGAAACACGGAAATTGCTGGGCCGACCAAGAAGATCCCACAGGACACGAGGATTGTGACCGTCAATCTGGCGAACCGCACCTTGGAACTAAGCAAGGCGGTGACTCTAGCAGCAGGAACTTTGATCTCCTGCACCTACACCAATCAGACAGACGGGAGTCTGCGTGGAGAATCACTCAACTTTGCTGATGTGGTGCATGATGGGCGCAAATTCGTCGCTATCACGGAAAAGGGTACCATTCACAGCTCACTCAATGGGACGATCTGGGATCTCCTCTACAGTGATCCTGCGGAAGTGCCGTATTACAGTTTGACATGGACTGGCGAGCGATTTGTCGTGGTCGGAGACCTCGGAAGAGTTCTCACTTCGACGGATGGCTCCACCTGGACTGTCCAGAGCAGCTCGGTGGTCAGTGCCCTTCGGAGTATCACGAGCACCTCTCTCGCCTTTACGGGGAATTTGGTCGCAGGCTCCTCGACAATCTTGAATGTGACCAATGGTCTCAGCTTCCTGGTCGGCATGCCGGTCACAGGAAATGCCACACCGCCAGATGCCCGCATCAGCACTGCGACGGTTGCTTCAAACACGATGGTCTTGGACAGTCCGGCTCTGACGACCGCCACAGAGGTCAACTTTGGCTACTTCAAGGGCTCAACGACGGCGAATAGCACGACAGTTACCAATGTGCGCACGGCGCAGACCCTGGCCACTGGTTTTCCGATTACTGGAACAGGCATCCTCGTTAACACGACGATTCTGGCCACGAATGGGCCGAACAGCCGAATCACTCTTAGCCAGAATGCCGGAGTAAGTCAGGCTGGCGTGGATTTGTTCACCCTGACCGGGAACACGGTGCTCAACTCGACACAGATCACCAATCTCTCCAATACGGCAGGGTTGGTCGTGGGCATGGTCTTGAAAGGCGTGGGTATCCCCTCGGGAGCCCGCATCACAGCCCTCGATACCGGCGCTGCCACCTTGACGCTTTCTGTGCCATTGCCGGCTACTCGGACGAGCCTCCCTCTGAGTGTTTTTACCGGACGACTCGTGAGTGGGAGCGCCGTGGTGGAGGATGTGACCAATATCGGTGCCTATACGGCGGGAATGGTGGCAAGCGGGCGATTGTTGCCGGCGGGGACAACTGTCGTCAGCAGCACAGCTTCGAGCGTGACCCTTTCCCAGCAGGCCTCAGCCACGGGCACGGCTGTGGGCCTGACGGTGGTGAAAACACTGATGACTAAAACAGGTAATTTCTCCGCTGGCAGTGCCAATGTCACCGGCGTTTCAGATGTCACGGGCTTGGTGGCGGGCATGTCAATTTCTGCTCCCGGAGTGCTCCCTGCCGATACTGT
>JBILPY010000472.1:0-4001 GCA_044373575.1 Prosthecobacter sp.
TCATCGAGTGGGTGCAAAAAGGATTTCTCACGCGTCTCGACACCGCTTTCAGCCGTGATCAAGAGGAGAAGATCTACGTCCAGACCCGTATGACCCAGGCCGCTAGCGAACTCTGGCAATGGCTGGAGGAAGGCGCTCACTTCTACGTCTGCGGCGATGCCAAACGCATGGCCAAAGACGTCGATGATGCACTCCACAGCATCATTCAAACCGCTGGAGGCAAATCCGCCGACGAAGCCGCTGCTTATGTCGCCCAAATGAAAAAGGAGAAACGCTATGCCCGCGATGTCTATTGAGCCACCCACACTGGCGAACCCGATGAACACCGACTTCTCAAGCGAGCAGAAGCGTTATCTCGAAGGCTTCTTCGCAGGCATCGCCGCCGGTGGCGTGTCTTTCGGAGATCTTGCTCCTGCGCCTGCCGCCGCACCCGCAGGTCCATCGCTTGACGACCTCACCAAAGAAGAGCGCATCAAACGCGAACTGCATCCTTTCGATGCCATCGAGCAGCTTGTCATGGATGCTCGCTGGAACTCGAAGCCCGAGCCTGAATCCGCTTTTCGTTTCAAATGGAACGGCCTGTTTTGGCTGAATCCGGTCAAAGACGGCTACATGTGCCGCTTGCGCATTCCCGGCGGCGTGGTGAAGAGTTACCAACTCCGCGAGATTGCCGCCATCGCGCGAGAACTCACCACGGGTTACATTCAGATCACCACGCGGAACAATTTTCAAATCCGCCTCATCGAGCCCAAGAACTGCCCCGAAGTACTGCGCCGCATCCAAGGCTGCGGACTCCACTCGAAAGGCGCAGGCGCGGACAACATTCGCAACATCACGATGAATCCATGCGCGGGTTATGATCCATACGAGATCATCGACGTTCGCCCGCTCGTGAACGAACTCGCGACGCTGATCATCGGCTCCAAAGAGTTCTACGACCTGCCTCGCAAGTTCAACATCGCCTACGACGGCGGTGGTCTCATCTCCGCCGTCGAAGACACCAACGACATCGGTGCCAGTGCCGTGAAGATCGGCGAGAACAGCGAAGGCATAGAACCCGGAATCTACTTTCGCATCGCGCTCGGTGGCGTCACTGGCCATCAGACCTTCGCCAGCGACTGGGGCGTCATTGTGAAGCCTGAGCAACTCAACGATGTCATGGTCGCTCTGCTGCGCATCTTTATCGAGTTCGGCGACCGCACGAATCGCAAGAAGGCGCGCTTCAAGTATGTCATTGAAGACAAAGGTCTCCAAGGCGTGCTCGTGGAGGCTGAAAAGCACCTCAAGTTTAAGTTCACACGTCTCCCACCCGAATCACCGATTCAGGAGAAGCGCGCGTTCTCGCAGCAAGGTCACTCCCACGTAGGCACCTATCCGCAGAAACAAGATGGCCTCGTCTATATCGGTGCCACCGTGCCAGTCGGCCAGATGACCGCCAGGCAGCTCGACCGCCTCGCTGATCTCGCCGACAGCTATGGCAGTGGCGAGGTGCGGCTCACTGTCTGGCAGAACTTCATCATCCCGAACGTCAAAACGGCCTATGCCGCCACCTTGGCGAAGTCGCTGAAGAAGCTCGGCTTCCCCTGCGAGACATCGCCTCTGCGCAACGGCTTCATCGCCTGCACCGGCAACAAGTATTGTAAGTTCGCCGCCAGCGACACCAAAGGCCACGCCATCGCTATGATGGACTACCTCGACAAGCGCGTGAAACTCGACCAGCCGGTCAATGTCCACTTTACCGGCTGCGCGCACAGTTGTGCTCAGCACTTCATGGGCGACATCGGCCTGCTCGGCACCAAGGTGAAATCCGAAAGCGGCGAAGGCTACCACATCACCGTCGGCGGCGGCTTCGGCGAGAACCGAAAAATCGGCCGCCAGATCTTCAGCGGCGTGGCCTTTGAATCTCTCGGCACGACACTCGAAGCGATGCTCAAAGGCTATCTCGACAAGCGCGGAGCCGATGAATCCTTCCACGCCTTCTGCAATCGTCACACCGTGGGTCAGCTTCAGGAAGCGTTCTGCGCATGAGTTATTGCCTGACAGAAGCCTTGCGTGAGCAGCAGACGCTGCGCACCCCCGTGGCTCTGTTTGCCGATGAGTACGACTCCAAATCTGTGCGCGAGCGCTTCTCGCATCTGATTCCACTCAGCAAGCCGCAGTCAGGCGAGCAGTATGCGTTTGAAGTCAATCTCGATGCCTGCACTGGCTGCAAAGCCTGTGTCGCGGCCTGTCACTCGCTCAATGGTCTCGATGACGATGAAAGCTGGCGTGACATGGGCCTGCTCGTCGGCACGCGGAAGCAGCCCTATCTGCAAACCGTCACCACTGCTTGCCATCATTGCGAAGATCCTGCATGTGCGAATGGCTGCCCCGTGCTGGCGTATGACAAGGATGCTGTCACTGGCATCGTGCGCCATCTGGATGATCAGTGCATCGGCTGCAGCTACTGCATCCTGAAATGCCCGTATGATGTGCCGAAGTTCAACTTCAAGCGCGGCATCGTGCGCAAGTGCGACATGTGCCAAGGCCGTCTCTCTGAAGGTGAAGCACCTGCCTGCGTGCAAGCCTGCCCGAACGAGGCGATCAAGATCAAAGCCGTCAAACGCACCGATGTGCCGGATCGCGGTCAGATCATCGCTGGAGCCTTTGATTCGAGCTACACACGTCCCACCACGACTTACGTTTCATCGAAGCCCATCCCCAGCACTGCAAAGGCAGCCGATGCAGGCCGTCTCGAACTCGATCACGGACATCCTCCACTCGCCTGGATGCTCGTCCTCACGCAGATGAGCGCAGGCGCATTCATCGGCTGTGCCGTGGCGATGTGGATGAATTTGCTGACGCTGAATCAGGCCGCGATCACCAGCGCAGCAGCACTTGTTTTTGGTCTGGCAGGCATCGCCTTGAGCACTTTGCATCTCGGGCAACCGCTGAAGGCTTGGCGGGCCTTCCTTGGCTGGAAGAAATCATGGCTGTCGCGCGAGATCCTCGCCTTTGGTGCTTTGCCAGGTGGAGGCACAGCCATTGCGGCGACTTGGTGGTTGGGAAACACGGAATGGCTGCGCCTCGCCGTCACAGGCACCGCCTTCTCCGCTTTCGCTGCCGTGCTTTGCTCGGTGATGGTATATGTGGATACACGGAGGCCGTTTTGGTCGCTTCGTATGACCGCAGGCAAGTTCATCGGCACAATGATGCTGCTTGGCGCTGGTTTGTGCGCCGTGGCATGGAGCTGGACCGAGCTTGCCCTCGCCTCATGGGCCATGGCTTTCACTCTCCTTTTTCGCTGGAGTCTCTCCATCTGGGAGCTTTCGCGCTATCGTCTGGCTTTGGAGGATGAAACCTGCCCCTGGCATAAATCCGCACTCATTCTTCGAAAGCATCTGCCACATCACATCGAACTGCGCGCCTTGCTGCTCATCTTGACTGGACTACTGATCCCCGTGTTGATCTCCGCAGCAGCATCGAGGCCGTGGATGTTGACGATCTCGCTGGTGTTGACGTTTGCCAGTCAGCTCATCGAGCGCCATTACTTTTTCACCGCCGCCGCAGGCTCCAAGATGCCTGGAAACTGATCATGATCATCGCACCCGCCATGACCTTCCGCGAGTGGAATGGACCGCTCACCGCCGATCTCGTGCGTGAGCCGGCGAAGTTTGGCCTTGGTCAGGTTCCCTCGCGACTGGCCCCAGATTCAATGACGAAGGCCATCTGCGGATTTTGCTCCACAGGCTGCGGTTTGAAGATCCACCTCAGAGATGGCGAGGCGATCAATCTCACGCCTGATCCCGACTACCCCGTGAACCTCGGCACCGCTTGTCCGAAGGGCTGGGAAGCGCTGAGTGTGCTCGATGCGCCAGATCGGGCGAAGATGCCGATCCTGCACGGCAAGGAAGTCGATTGGGACACCGCGCTCCGCTACTTCTGCGACAAGATGCGCGAGATCCTCGACAAGCACGGTCCCGAGGCCGCCGCGTTTCTCAGCACTGGGCAGATCATGTTCG